>JAYRNY010000283.1:0-15329 GCA_041911975.1 bacterium
CTCTTGTGGACAGTTTTACTCTCACCTTCTCGCGGCTTTCTTGCCTTTCGGTCAGGTCGCGCGTAGAGTTTACGACCGAATTAAGCTGAGTGCACAGGTCCGTCAATTTGTTTATTGAATTGCTCTGTGTTTCGAAATCCTGGTAAAGTCGGGCCTGGCTGATGGCGATGGAGAGCTGGTTGGCGATTCTCGACAACAAGCTGATCTCAGCCTGGGTAAACAATCTCGCTTCGTCGCACTGGTCGAGGTGCACCAACCCCATCAGTCTGCCACGGTAAACGAGAGGCACCATGATCATCGACAATATGCCGTGATGCACCAGGTCTGCTTTCACATCGGTGGCAAAAGGAAAAGTGTCTTCTTGCATGACGACGAGCGGACGGCGCTCGCCGACATCCAACAAAAGGTCGTGATAGCGCTGGAACAAGACGCTCTTTTCCGAAATTGCCGTGGCATCATTAATCGTCACCTGCCTGGCGATTCGCATGGCTGAAGTGGGATCTGAAGACAGACAAATGATCGCCCGGGAAACCTTGAACTCGTCAGCCAGGCTTTGCGCGGCCCTGTCGATGATTTCTTCGAGATCGAGCGAACCATGTATATTGACGATTAAGCGATTGAGCAGTGCTTCGTCACGCGAGATTCTCTCTACTCGCTGGTACATTTCGCGCAAGTTCTCGAGCAACATCGCTCTTTGAATATTGGTAGTGATCATTCGCGGCAAAAACCGGTGATACTCGGCAATCTTGGGCAGGTAATCGCTGGCCCCGGCCATCAAGACTTTCAATGCCTTGTCCGGGCTGTCTGCTGCAGTCATGGCGATAATCGGGCAGTTTGGATTGATCAAGTGAATGTCGCGAATCAAATCATCGCCGCTCATGTCGGGGACCTCGTAATCCATAACCACGAGATCGAAGTGATTGGCGCCCATGGCGTCTCTGAGCTCGCTGCCCGTTGAGATGCCCTTAACGCCGTAAAGTGGCGACTGAGACAAGATGGCATCACGGCACAGCTTGAGCTGAGCCTCATTATTTTCGATTAGCAGTACCAGACGCTCCCGTGTTTCCGCCATTTTTAGCGCCCTATTTGCCCTGACAATGCTCCTGTGGCTCCATTCAGGGGCTTTCTCTATACATTAAATGCTTTGCCGACCACCTGCCGAAGATAGGGGAGGGGATAAACAATTATTGCCCAGCCCATAATCTAAGGGTGGATCGAAACTGCTATAAAAGCAATAGTGTCGGTTGTAAAGCGCCGCACGCCCATATCTGACAGCGAGAATTCAATGCAGTCTTCGTCGTTCGACCCTCACAAAAGCCCCCCAGATCCTCAGGTTTGACGTTCACTAATTGAATTCGCGAGGTCCAAAAGAGCAGCCATCCCCTCCGGCTGCTCTTTTTTTTGTAGGTTTTGCTGACAGTGGCGGACTTTTAGCTGTTTTTTTGATTTTGCACGCATTCTTATAGATCAGATTTCTGGCCATCAACCGACATTCGGTTGATGGCCAGAAAGAGGTGCAAAAAGTCCTTTTTGAGCGAAAAAGGCAGTTTTTTCTAGTTTTTGCCTTTGCCAGTCATTGCCACTGGCTGACGCCCGCGCTGAACGTACACGTTGATAAGCTCGTTGTAAGGAATATCTTTCGCCTGGGACAAATCGCAAGAATACGGCACTGCTTCCGGATTAAAGTCGATGCGTTGGGTTCTTTGATTGTCTGCGCTGAAAAATTCTCCTGATATCTCAAATTCGCCTTCTGGAAAGCTCGCGAATTTCGGATTGAGAAAATAGCCGACCGGCTGACCATGAATCGAGAAAACTTGAACCTTGACTTCGGACATTTGTGAACGACCTCCGGATGTCAGACTTCTTGAATGTCTGCACGCTCCCTTTATAGTCGGAGCCAGTGGAATTTTGGCCGGTGTAAGAAGAAAAATTCGTTAAAAAAAGGTCTTAAGTCGTGGCCCTCATCTTCCACTGTGGTTTAGTAGTGTGGAGAGTCGCAAGACTCTCACAGACAAGAAGCTATGAGGAGTTTGCCAAAATGTCCTACACCATAGTTGCTGACGTCTGCGAAGGTATTGGCGATTGTATTCCTGTATGTCCGGTAGAGTGCATCCACTGGGCAGAAGGCAAAACCAATACTAAGTCGACGAAGTACACATACATTGACGACAGCACCTGCATTGACTGCGGTGCCTGTTTGTCGGTTTGCCCTATCGAAGGGGCAATCCTTGATGAGTGGAAGCCCGAGCTGCAAAAGCCCTAAGCTTCTTTCCCGTCAATAATGTAGAGAGCATCTCGCGCCCACTCGAAAGATTGGGCGCGTTTTGATCTGGTGCTCTTTTAGTTCTTGTGGTTGAATTTTTCGCCGCCTTCGAAAAAGGCTGCCGCCATGCTCCGCATTTCATCCATCCTGCTCTGCAAAAGCGCGGTCAGTTCGTCGCTTTGTTCTTGCGAAATGCCTTTTGGTATATCGATAGGATGTCCGAACAAGCCGACCATCGGAGTGCACCACCAGGGAGCCATGAAATTGTCCCAGGAGTCCATCCAGTAGTTCTGGCGCGTATGGCTGACGAAAGGAATGATAGGCAGACCGGTGATTTCAGCCAGTCGCACCAGCCCTGGTTTCACTTCATAGCGCGGTCCGCGCGGTCCGTCCACCATCATGGCCAGGCGGCTATTGGCTCTGGCTGCCGTTTTCATCTCCAGAGCGCCGCGCACGCCGCCGTGGGCAGGCGAACCTCTGGCCGTTGAAAATCCTATTTCTTTGAGAGCGCGGGCTATGATTTCGCCATCTCTGCTGTTGCTTATCAAGATTGTCATCCTTGACTTCGGTCTCAGGAAAGGCAATCCCACCATACGCCCGTGATAGACGGCGAAGATGGCCGGTTTGGATGCATCCTTTGAGCCATCGCGCAAATCTTGCTTGGAATCTTCGCCTTCCTCGCCACTCTCTTGCCAGATATTGTCAAGATAAGAACGTGTTTCCGGCGGATAAAAGACGGTGAAGGGATAAGTTGAAGTTGAGAAAAGAGTGCCGTTCTTGCAGACGCCGACCAGGACCGATCGCCTGAAACGGTCGAGCATTGGGTATTTGAGGAAGATGTCCCGGAGCCGAATCTTCAAAGTGCTGATTATATCCTGCTTAAGAAGAAGGCCTTAACGATACAAAAAAGGTCATAAAGCGCTGAAAAGCATGACTGGCGCATGCACTGTGATATTATCTACTACTGCCAAGAAATAGATCATAGTAACAACAAGAATACAGGTAGGTTAAGAGCCAATGGCACTTGTAGCAGAACAAAAGATTGAAATCGTTGAATCACATCGCCGCACAGGCAAAGACACCGGCTCGCCGGAAGTGCAAGTTGCGCTTCTTACCGAGCGGATCAACCAATTGACCGAGCATTTGAGAACACACCCGAAAGATTTCCATAGCCGCCGCGGCCTGCTTATGATGGTAGGCAAGCGCAGAAGGCTTCTACAGTATCTGAGTCGTGAAGCACACGATCGCTACAGAAGCCTGATCGAAAAGCTGGGATTGAGACGCTAGACTCTAAGAAGGCGAGCCGTGGGCTCGCCCTTTTTTTCGCTTGGATGATCCCAACAAGATCAAAAAAGATCCAGGAAAAATCACGAGAAACTTTAAAAATCATCTTTGCATTTTTCCGAATCAGAAATTTCCAGACAGTTTCGATTTGAACAAAAATAGCGAAAGAAGCAATTAGAAATCTCCACCGACTATTCGATCTGGCTTTTCGAGCCGGTCGAGTTTTTGGCATTCAGAAGAACAAGGAAAGACAAGATGGACGTTCAGACACTTTCACCAGAGACCATGAAGACATTCGAAATTGATATCGATGGCAAACTAGTCACAGTAAGAACCGGACGTATGGCTAAGCAAGCCTCGGGTTCAGTAGAAATATATTGCGGCGACACGATGCTGCTCGTAACCGCAACAGAGAGCAAAAACGTGCGTGAAGGCATTGATTACTTTCCGCTTTTAGTAGATTACGAAGAAAAGCTCTATGCAGTAGGACGCATCCCGGGCAGTTTCGGACGCCGCGAAGGCAAGGCTCCGGATAAAGCAATATTGACCAGCCGTCTCATCGATAGACCGATTCGGCCACTCTTTCAAGAAGGCTACCGCAATGACGTACAAGTTGTAGCCACAGTTATGTCCGCCGACCAGGACAATCCCACCGATACCTACGCGATGCTGGGAGCCTCGGTTGCGCTCGGTCTTGCCGGTTTGCCTTTCAACGGGCCTATCGGTGCAGTCAGAGTAGGCAGAGTGCAAGGCAAGTTGGTAGCCAATCCTACATATACTCAATTGGACGAGTCGGACTTGGACCTGGTCGTTGCCGGAACGGAAAATTCCATCATGATGGTGGAAGCCGGCGCCAAATTCGTCACTGAAAAAGATGTCCTGGCGGCCATTGATTATGCTCACCAGCACATCAAGCGGCAGGTGGAAGCGCAAAACAAATTCCTTCGCCAGTTGGGCGTAGAAAAGAAGGCTTTCGAAGCACCGCCCGAGATCACTGCTCTCAAGGATTTGATTCGCGCCAAGACTACCGAAAAATTGAAAGAGTCGATGCAATGCGTGACCGAAAAGGCAGTAAGAAGCGCTCTTATTGATGCAGCCAAACAGGCAGTCGTCGATGCTATTGCTGAGCTTCCCGAAGAAGACGAGCTGAAGGCAGTCTCGTCGGGAAAAATTGCCGAGTATCTGGAATTGTACGAAGCAGAACTAATGCGTTCGCAAGTACTTGATACAGGCAAAAGGGCCGACGGCAGACGCTGCGACGAAATCCGTCCTATCACCGTCGAAGCAGGCATCCTGCCCCGCACGCACGGAACCGGACTGTTTACGCGGGGAACCACGCAAGTTCTTTCGATTGCCACATTGGGCATCGCCGGTGATGCGCAAAGATTGGATTCGATCGATCCGCAAACAGAAAAGAAATACATGCACCACTACAATTTCCCGGGCTTCTCGGTTGGCGAAGTGAAGCCGATGCGCGGTCCAGGCAGAAGAGAAATCGGTCACGGCGCCCTTGCCGAGCGTGCCATCATGCCGGCGCTTCCGGAGCAGGCCGAATTCCCGTATACCTTGCGTGTTGTTTCCGAAGTAATTGAATCTAACGGTTCGACCAGTATGGCCTCCACATGCGGGTCGTCTCTTTCGCTCATGGATGCAGGTGTTCCACTCAAGGAAACCATTGGCGGCATCGCCATGGGCCTGATATTGGAAGGTGACCGTTTTGCCATTCTTTCCGACATTCAAGGTTTGGAAGATTTCCTGGGCGACATGGATTTTAAGGTCGCGGGCAGCAAGGAAGGCATCACTGCCTTGCAGATGGACATCAAAATCGAAGGCATTTCGCTGGATATCATGCGTGTTGCCCTTGACCAGGCCAAGCGCGGGCGCAATCACATCATTGAAAAGATGGAAGAAGTGCTTCCCAAGGCTCGCCCAGAACTGTCCAAGTGGGCTCCGCGCATCATCACCATTCACATTCATCCCGAAGATATCGGCACTGTTATTGGACCTGGCGGCAAGATGATCCGCAAGATTATCGAAGAAACCGGTGCCACCATCGATATCGAAGACGACGGCACGGTCCTCATCGGCAGCGTAGAAGCAGCCGGTGGAGAAGCGGCACGCGACAAGATCCTCAATCTTGTAAAACGCATCGAAGTGGGTCAGGTCTACTGCGGCCGCGTTACTCGCATCATTCCGATGGGATGTTTTGTCGAGCTTTTGCCGGGCAAAGAGGGCATGGTTCACATCTCGCAGCTTGAAAACCGTCGCGTTGAGAAGGTCGAAGATGTTGTCTCGATCGGCCAGCGTGTAATCGTAAAAGTGCGAGAAATCGACGATCGCAATCGCGTCAACCTGACCATGAAGGGTGTGAGCGAAGAAGAGCGCGCCGAGTGCGAAGCAAAAAATCCGGCCATTTAGATACCGACCACCGGAGCGCAAGCCAGCAGCCGACCACCTGAGAAAAATGCCTGATTTTTTTCAAGCCCAACTGAGGAAGCCGGAACCTGCCTACAGTCGAGCTTTTCGGTCATCGGCCCCAAAGCAGACTCGGGCCCGGGTGGCATTGAGGAGATCGACCAGGCACTTTGCGGCGGTCATCATGACTGTCTTGCTTCTGTCTGGATGGGTTTTGGACGCGCAAGCCCGCTCGTCAAGACGGGCTTCTGGAGGAAGAGCCAGGCACGCGGCAATGCGCTCGTCCAGACCGGCTCGCTCTTCTAGATCCAGCCGTAACGCGCGTACTTCGCGCGTTTCAAGTGCTTCTGGCGGACGGCGCAGCACAAGGGGGGGGCGCTCTCGCGGCAGAACCGCCTCAGTGCGGCGGGTCAAGGCGGCCTCTCCTCAGCAACACGGTCCGACCGCCGCTCAAATCAGGCGGCAGGAGACATCCGGCTCAAACGACCTTGAGAAGCGCACCGATCTGGAGCGTTCTTATCGAGCCTACGATCAGGGATTGACCGAGTGGATGGCTGGCAATTACTCACAGGCCGCCAAGTATCTCAATGAATCCTATGAGCTTTACAGCGACTTCCATGGCTCTCACGATGTTCTTGACTCGCTTTATCTCTACGATTTGGGTCAGGCCGCCGAGGCGGCCGGCGATCTCGAGTTGGCAAAAAACAGTTATCAACGCTCGCTGAGACGACGTCCTGATTTTTCCGATTGCTGCATACGCTTGACCGGACTTTTGACAAAGAGCGGTCAGACGGCACTGGCTCTTGTTTATGCACGCCGGCTGGCCGACAAGAATCCGCAAGATCCGCGCGCTCAATTTTTGCTTTCTGCGATGCTGGACAAAGCAGGGTTTACGGAAGAAGGAAAAGCAGCAAGAGAAAATTTCAATCTCCTCATGAGAGGAGGACAGGTAGCCAAGCCGCAAAATCAAGTGGAGCAAGGGGTTAGAGACACCGAGCCGGCCAGTTCCGGCGGTGAAAATCCTGGCGGCACTGATGTCTCTGAGAAAGTAAAAGTGCCGAAAGATGAAACCGACACTGAAAGTGGTGCCGTAAAAAATGGCGGAGCAGACGACAAGCAAGATTCAGGAAGTGTTAAAAAGCCTGATTCTGACAGCCAAAGCAAGTAGTCGATCAGTGCATTTCTTTTTGCTATCAGATTTTTCAAACCGTCATTCTTGATGATTACTTGATGCTCAATCGATCGACTTTCAAATTGTGCTGCGTCGAATTTTGTTTTAAAGAATTACCGGACAATCTGATTGACCTGCGTTAAACCTCATGATAAGCCTGTCTTCGCATGAAAAATGAGGGCGCCTTGGCGCCCTCATCAAAGCTTTGCAATTAAGATCGCTGGATCTTATCTGTCTACTTTTTCTTTGAACTCTTTACCAGGAGCAAAGGCCGGTACTTTCTTCGCCGGTACTTTGATCTTTTCGCCTGGTTTTTGCGGGTTGTTTGTTTCGCGAGCGTTGCGGCTTCTGCGTTCAAAGGTGCCGAAACCAACGAGGGTTACGCGATTGCCTCTGGCCACTTCTTCTGTCACGACATCGGTAAAGGCCGCCAAAAATTCTTCTACTGCTTTCTTTGTAGTAGTTGTGCGGGCGGCGATTTCTGCAGCGAGTTCTGCTTTGTTCACTGAGTCTCCTCCTGTGCCTATCCTGGGTCTACGAGCTAGTAATCAACTCCACGTAGAGGGCAAGAATACAGCACCTATCACGCTTAGACAAGATAGGCGCGCATAAAATGTCGCACTTGATAAACGTTTTTGCGAATTTGTTTTTCTCTCTGGATGTCGAGATGCACTTTCTATCGAAGTTCTTTGCGCTATATAAGTAGCTCTCGAAATTCAGGTTGTCTACGTGGTGTGGTCTGGAAAGCCATGAGCAATAAGGGTTTACAGACTTTTCTTTTGAGCCCGTGTGCATCATTTTGCAACTTGAAAGATAAAATCCGCACGGTCAAAACAAAAAATCGCACCAATTTTTGTTTTTTTGTGGCAGCGCATTTTCGTCTGGGAAAAAAGCACGAAATGTTTCACTGGACGGCAGGTTCCGCAACATTAAGCGGGAAACTTGAGCCAACCACTCGAAAACGGTTTCAAAAATCGGTTTTTAGCACAAAAAGTTCGCTCTGGCTGCGTGAAATGCTAGATAAATTGGGAACAACTATAATACTGATCATATAGCTGTTCATACTAGGAAATCCAATTTGGGACGAAGATCCGCAAGCTCAACTGCAGTCGATTCGCGCACGGCAGCCTTTGCCGCAGCAAATGCGGCTGAAGTTAAGAAGGGAAAGGGCACTGTTGTTCTTGATGTAAGGCAAGTTACCGTTCTGGCGGACTACTTTGTCATCACGGGAGGGGAATCACCAAGTCAGGTCAAGGCGATTGTCGAGGCGGTAGATGAAAAGCTGGAGCCCCTGGGTTGTAAAGCATTGGGGATAGAAGGCAAATCAGAGTCCAGGTGGGTGCTGCTTGACTATGGCGATATCATCGTCCACGTGTTGCACGAGAAGGAGAGAGGGTATTACAAGCTAGAGCAGTTTTGGAATCAAGCTCTTATGGTTGACCGCAAAGAGTGGGAACAAGATGAGTAAGGGACTGAAAAACCAAGCAACTGGTTAAATGAAGTCCGGCAGATAAGTGGTTTAGGCTGATTTAGTATCTTGGGGGGTTACGGGTACCTATGAGTTTCAGGACCAGATTACAAGGGTTTGTAGAAAACCGGCAGAAGATTCAGATCTGGTACGGAATGGGCTGCCATAACACGGTGACCGGAAGAGTCCTTTCGGTTGACCACGATCACATCGATGTCGAGTCGTACTCACACGAAAGCGACGGGCAGATTCACATTCGCCGTATCCTCGTGCCGCTTCATCTCATCCTCCATATTGATATCACCTCGGCAGAGATGGCTGAGGAAGAAGACAATTTCTCCCTGCCGGTTGAGAAAGAGTCGAAGCAGGCGGCTCAAGCACCCCAGATGTCGGTCATCGACTTGCCGGATGCGCCGCGCGGCTATGGTGTCAAGGTGCTCTCGCAGCTCAACGCCTCATATTCCAATCGTTTCTCACGGATGGCCTCCGGCCCGGGCGGTGTCTACTTCGCTTGTGACGGTAGTGTCTGGTTTGTCGACAGTTCCGGCCAGTTGACCGAATATGCTCGCATTCGCGGCAACAGCACAATTTCAGGATTGCGCTTCGACAGAAAAGGTGTGCTTTATGTCGCTACAATTCAGGGCACCGTCTACCGCATCGACCCCAACAAGTCCGGACGCATTCTTGCTCAATTGGACGGCAGTTTGACCGGCGGCGGAACTTTCCTCAGCGATCTGGCTATCGGCACAAGAGACGAAATCTATGTCTCCAACTTTCCGTCCAACACGGGCGGCATATTCAAAATCGACCGCACCGGCGAGTATGAAGTGCTGGTCGGCGGACCGGGACATGGAACTCAGGGGCTGCTTCTCGATTCCGACGGCTTTCTCTGGTGCCTCGAGCACGCTACAGGATCTGTAGTGAAACGCTCGCTCGATGGCCGTGAAGTAGCTCGTATTCAAGTCGCTGAGCCGGAAAGCTTCAATTTCGCCGATGGCTATGACGGCAATCTATCCATGGACAGCCTGGGCAGAATATATGTCACAGCCGGTCGCGCCGGATCCGTCTTCCGCGTCAACCGCGAAGGCAGAAGCGAAACCTTCCTTGTCGGACTGGTCAATCCAACCGGAGTGGCCTTTGGAGCCGATGGAGCACTCTTCGTTTTGGAAGCCGGCCGTTCAAGAGTGCTCAGAGTAGCCGCCCTGGAAAAGGGTGATCGTACTGCTTCAGCAACAGCTTTGAGCTAAGACTTAACGCCCGGTCTTAACCAGCCCTTTGTTTGAGCCTGTTTCCACGCGCTCTTCTTTGTAGAGCCTGTCGATTACCGCCTTGTAGTTGGCGGCAACGACATTGCGCTTGATCTTGAGGGTGGCTGTAAGTTCGCCGGCTTCTACCGACAGATCGCTAGCCAGAACATGGAAGTTGCTCACCTTCTCGAAGTCGGCGAGCGTCTTGGAGCGATCGGCGATTTCTTTCTTCAGCATGTTGAATACTTCCGGTCTTTCCACCAGTTCGCCATAGCTGTTGAAATTCCAGCCTTCATCGGATGCATGTTGCGTGAGCGCCTGTTCGTCTAAAACGATTAGCGCGACGAGCTGTTTTTTCTTATCTCCGAAAACGACAGCCTGATTGACGAACGGGACCGTCTTCAGAATGGCTTCGATCTTTTGAGGAGCGATGTTTTTGCCGGAAGAGTTGACAATGATGTCTTTCTTGCGGTCGGTAATCTTCAGGTAGCCATCACCATCCACGATACCAATGTCGCCGGTACGGAACCAGCCGTCGACGAAAGCCTCTTTGGTGGCTTCTTCCAGCCCGTAGTAGCCTTTGAATATGGACGTGCCGCGCAAAAGAATTTCTCCGTCGTCGGCGACGATCATTTCCACACAGGGAAGAGCGGGTCCGACCGTGCCGATTTTCTTTCTGGTCATCAGATTGACGCAAGCAGGTGCGGCAGTCTCGGTCAGACCATAACCTTCAATGGTGGTGATGCCTATGGCGTTAAAGAACTCGATCGTGTGTCCGGTAGCCGGGGCGCCGCCAGATACGATGAGACGAAGTGACGGACCGATTCTTTCTCTCAGTTTGCGGAAGACAGTCTTTTCAGCCAGCCAGTGTTTGGCCTTCAGCCCGGCTCTCGGTTTTATGCCGTTAGCCTCGGCTTGAACCATTTCGGCGCCGACCGCAAGCGCCCAGTCGATAAGCTTTCTGGCATTGCCGGAAGCACCTTCGATGCCACTTTTGACCTTGCCGTAAATCTTGTCCAATACGCGGGGCACGGTCAGAATCATGGTCGGCTTCACTTCCTGCATGTTCTTGGCCATTGTCTCGATGCCTTCTGCATAAGCGCAGACGCCGCCCGAGTAAATCCAGTAATATTCGCCGCAAACGCGCTCGAATACATGTGACATGGGCAAATACGAAAGATAAACGTCGTTTTCATCAATGGGAATGACGCCCTTGAGCTCGTCCAGGACGCTGACTATATTTCCGTGTGTGAGCGGAACGCCTTTGGGAGTGCCGGTCGTGCCGGATGTGTAAATGATAGTGGCCATGTCTTCGTACTGGATCTTCGACATGCGCTCGTCGATTATTGCTGGATTGCTCTCCAGCTGTGCCAACCCGCACTGTCTGAGTTCTTCCAGTCCAATCACGAAATCGGAGCTGATCTCATTTTCGGCCAGGAACTCGCTCAAAGAGCGGCCTTTGTTCAGTTGGGAAACAAGAATGATGGTCTTGAGCGCTTCTTGCTTGGAGTGCAAAACCTTCTTAAGAAGCTGCTCGCCGTGCACGAATACGGCTTTGGCGCCGGAATTGCTCAAAATATAGTCGATATCGGCCTGTGAGCTGGTCGGATAAATCGGCACCGTTACGCCGCCACTGGATATGGTGGCAAGGTCGGCGGCTGCCCAGAGGTGGGATGTTGCCGAAAGAATAGCCACGCGGTCGCCGGCTTCAACGCCTCGAGCCGCCAGGCCCGCCGCCATTTCCTTGACTAGAAGGGCCAATGCTTTCCAGGACATGGATTTGTACGGCGACTTACTTTCTTTGTAGCGAACGGCTTCTCTGTCTGAAAGAAGCGCTGCTCTGGAAAAGAATGTCGTTGCTAGGCTCTTATTCACGGACGGACCTCTCAATACTGCTCCCACAGGGGGGCTCTGGCAAAACGAAGATTAAGGACAGACTTAGTTGCCGATTGTTTTTGACGACTATATTCTACTTCCAGTTCCCAATAGGTGGACCGTTTGTGAGAAATCTATACTGATCTATGAAGCTTTTGTGAGCTGGCGTTAATCTCGTTTTGCAAGCCTGCGCCCGGTTTCACCTCGCTCAGGTCGATGAAACTGACACTATATGTGGTGCCAAACGGCCGGTCTAGACAACAGCCACAGCCTGTCAACCGGCATATGTCAGAGTTGCTCAGTCGAAAATAAGCTCATTGTCAGCTTACTATGAGCTTTTCCGGCGATGTTTCTGTGATCCAGGTATTGACCCGTTCGACTAAGTCATCAATTACAGGGTCGAACATTAGGTCGTGCCAGGCTTCTTTGTATACGTGTTTTTGCTTCGATGGCGCCGAAAGTCTCTCGTAAACGGAATCATTTACCTTGTTGTTGACGATTTTCTCATGGCCGGCTTGCAACATTAAGACCGGGCAGGGCGCAGTTCTGACGCGGTTTTGCACGTCCTGAGAAAGCATCAAAAGCTCGAAAAGCATTTTGGCAGGCAATTTGAAGCGTCTTTCGCCATCAGCTTCGATCCACTTGCGCACGCCTATGTCGCGCGTCACTTGATCAGGAGCGTAAGGCAAGGCTAATTCCGTTTCCGGCGAAACCATAGCGGTCCACACGGAATTCACTCGGAAAAACAAGTCGAAAGTCTGTGGATGCCCGTCAAATCCGGGCGAGAATAAAACCAGACCATTCGGTTTTATGCGATTGGCAAGCTTGAGAGCAACCAGCGCTCCCATGCTGTTTCCCATTAGATATATCGGTTTGTCGCCGACTTTATCCCGCACGTAGTTGTAGGCGGTTTGAGTGTCGTCAAGCCACTGATGAAAGCTCTGGAAGGACTCTTTGCGCCTTTTGCCGAAGCCGACGTGATCGGGCGCGACGGCGAACATGCGCCTTACTTTTAGCCTGCGGCCAAGTGCTTCGAACCAGCCGCTGTGCGCGCCCAGTCCGTGAATGAGAAGAGCCGCAGCGCGGCATTCGGAAGCAGTGCCCCAGGTTCTGCCCGTGATTGGCGCGGACGAGCCTTGTCCATCGCCTCTGGCGATCTCAATGGGGGATGCAGTCGGAGTCAGATTTATATCAGTGGTCATATTGCACGTTATTATAACTTTGATGAGTCTCACATATGCACTATATGTTGATGAGAAGTTTGATTTAGATGTCGAATGTTGATGCACAAGAACGATCCGGCCAAGAACGAGCCACAGTCAGTGGTTTCAAGAAGTGGCGCTGGCTGATTTTTTTACTGTGCGGCGTTTGTGTGGTGGCGCTGCTTGTGCTTTTCGGCAAGCCTGAAAAAACACCATTCGAGCAAGCGATCGACTTAATTAAATCGGGAAAATCGGCTTTTGCAGTGCCGATACTTGAGAAGCTTTCCCGCGAACGTCCTGATGATGCCAACATCTACCCATATCTTGCTCAGGGCTATTTGACGACCGACCGCCCTGCAGAAGGACGGCTCGCTCTGGACACCGCACTCAGACTGAGGATTGCCGGCAGGCAACTTGCTCCTGTAGTAAGTGCTTATGCAGACTACTACACAAGCAAGGGGCATTTTGCCGAAGCGGAAAAGCTCTTCAATTCCGCATCTTCGGTAATGGGAGCGCATGACGGAGCCGACGAGCGCGCACGTTTGTATCTGGCCTGGGCTGAGGAAGACCTGAAAAAAATCGATCTGGAAGCGGCCGTAGCCCACCTCAAGGAAGCCAATGCGCGCAAAGAAGATGTCAGCGAGCCGCTTCGCTCGCTCATTCCTCATCGATTGAGCGATTGCTACCGGCAATTGGCAGCCCTTGCCGAGACAAAGGAAAATGACCAGAAAAAAGCAGCGTCTTTGCTTGAAACAGCGCTGAAAGTCTCCGATGAGCCAATTACGAGAATGAGCCTGGCCCTCCTGTACACGCAGTTGGGCAATATCGAGGGCGCCATTGCTAATTACGATCTGGTATCGAAGACTGATCCCAATAACCTCGAGGCGCGCCACCGATTGATCGCGCTTTTGTGTGGCAAAGATGATTTTCAAGCGGCCCAGACCGCGCTTATTGACTTGACCGACAAAGAACGCAGTGTGGAGAACTATGCGCTGCTCGCCAACCTTGATTTGAAATTGGGCAACCACGCCGGTGCTGTACGCGCGCTTGAAGACGCACTTGATCTTGGTGATAAGCCTGAGCTGTTAAAGCAGCTCGAAGAAGTACTTCTGGACTGGAGTCAGAAGCTATTGAAGGACGGCAAAAAGGAAGCATCGGCCTCGGTCAAGGTGCGTGCTGACAGAGTTGCTGAGCAGCTTTCGCTTCTAATTGGCAAGCCTGAGGATAAAGAGAAAACAACAGAAGACGAAACCAGCCTGGCGCAGAAGCCGGACGAGTATTTTGAGAGAGTTCCGCCAATTGCACTCAGCTCAAGCCGCATCTGGCTTGCTCGCGGCAGTTTCACTCCGGAAGGGGAGATTCGCATACGCAATATCAGCGGCAGACCTGTCAAAGACCTGACTCTAAGAGTGGTTTTTTTCGACCACTCCGCAAGACGGGCTGCCGGCTCAGTTAACCTGCCTGTCGCCACTCCGGCGTCGCCGCCTCTGGAGTCGTGTGGCAGCCGCACTCTTTACTTTTCTTGCCCGGCGATTGTAAAAGCTGAGCATCGTCTGGCCGTCGTCATATACTGGCGGGGAAGACTTCTTAAGGAATACCCCGTAGTAAAGCAGTAGAGTATCTCTTTGGTTTGGTATATCTGTTGGCTATATGTCTCGGTAGCGAATATGGGTGCATATATATAAGTAGGATCCGCCGGAGTTGTACTAAATGGTTCAAGAGCCATCAAAGTGTCGTCACGAATATGTGAAAATTTATCAGCGCCGCCTCAAAGGTTTGGATCGCCGCCTTGTTGCCACTCGCGCTTATTTGCCCGTGGGTTTCAAAATGGCTGATTTTGGACACCTGGGCGAAGGCAGTTATTGCTTCTGCACCCGCTGCCGGACGAGGCTCTTTCCTAAGCGCTCGCAGGCTGAAAAGTTGAAAGCCAGAGAATTGCTAGCTGCATCAAAGGCGCAAAAGGAGCTCGATGCACAGGCAGCTTTTGTCGATGAGGACAATCTGCTTGATGCAGAAAGCCTCGATGAAGTGGATAATGAAGCTGCATCTTCGGCTGAGATTCAAGTTGAAGAACTCGAAATAGAAGGCGTGGGCATGGAAGACATTCAGGCAGAAGGTGTCAAAATCAGCGATGATGAAGAATCGACCTGTCTGGTGGATGACGCTGACGACTGATATCGCATCACAAGGAATCAAGTTCAATCAGTAGAAGAGGACACGGTAAATGAGACGATTGATTGATAAAGTAATTGCAGCCGTAGTTTTGCTGCCGCCGCTGTATATTCTCATTCGCTTCCTTTGCTGGTCTTTGAAGCAGGACCATCCGCATACTGAAGAAGAGATTTAGAAGCGACAGCGTAATCGGAATGAGTGTATGGCCCAGTACATAGCCAGAATTATCCGA
>JAYRNY010000284.1:0-4465 GCA_041911975.1 bacterium
TCATTGTCCACAATCCCAATATGGATATGTTGCAAAATCCGGCCAAGACTGCCGCCGCCGATGCAGCCGCTTATTATCCCAAAGCGACAATGCGTTCTTTGAGTATGGTAGGGCGCACTCTGACAGGAAGAATGATCGGCTACAGGCCCGGTTATGCTTCGAAGGGACCGGATTTCCAATTGCAGAAGGGAGAAGTACTGGCGGTGCGGCTAAACCGCTCTCTCGATCTCAGTCACATGTCGCCGCCGCCGACCGGATTTGCACCGCAGCCTATGCCGTTCGATCCTAATGCGCCGACAATGCAGGGACTGAAAACCGGGCAGCCCCTCTTGCCTGCACCCACAAATCCTTCTGCCATGCCGCCTCAGGCACCTTCACTGCAAAGTAAAACAGGCACGACTCCCAATCAGGTTTTCGACAATCCGGTCGGACCGAAGCCGGGTTTGAACATGCCTGATCCATTCTAATTTTCCGTCAAGCAAGTCAGCCGCATGCGGCTCCCTGTCTGGGATGCGCTTGCGCATCTTTTTAAACAAAATCAAAGTGGCGCCGCTGGCGAGGCCTCTTTAAAATGTGGAACTAAGTCAAGAGTCCGAAACTCTCTAGTCGTCGACCGAGACTGCAGGCTGGTTGGATGATCCACCGGGTCCTTTGACCTGCTGCTGGGTAGCGGCCTTGTACTCGGCAAGGTGGCGCCATCCCTGGTGCAGGATAAGTTGATAGGCATAGATTTGCTCCAGCCATCTTCTTTCGCCTTCCGGAAGATCCGGGCGCTCCAGGCGGCGTTTGAGAGAGCCTGTAATGTTGCGAGTCTCTTCTATTGCCTTTCTGTAATTTCTGACTGTGCGTTGCAGTCCTTGTGCCACCACTTGAGACTGAGCAGCACTGTAGTTTTGAGAAGTAGCAGCCGGTTCTCTTTCAGTTCTATCTCTATCTCTATCTCTATCTCTATCTCTATCTCTGGGCGCCTGCCGTTTGACCGGCTCTTCGATGTACCTGTCGGCTTCTTGCGCAGCACCGTTGGAGGAGCTTTGCTGTGCCTGGCGGCTGGCTGCCTGCTGAGCGAGCGGATGTTGAATGACATTCTTATGTCTTTCTGCGCCGCCGCGTCTTCTTTCCTTACGCTTGGCTCTGTAGCAATCCAGGCAATCGCGCAGGCGCGGATTCATGTGTTCGAACACCTTGCCGCAAGTCTGGCAGGTGAGTGAATGTTTTGCCTTGCCTTCGCCGGTTTCGCCTTCAGACGGCGCGCCTTCGGCATCTCCATCAGCCTCGGATTTTTCTTCCTCGTCTGCAATTTCTTCTTCTTCCTTGTCTTCCCGCGGTGCTTCTTTGCTTTTGGCAACGCGTTTGGCAGGACGCTTGGTGTCCTTTTCTTTTTCCTTCTCTTTCGAGCGGGCGGCCGGCTTTTCCTCTTCCTCTTCCGGCTCGGCTTTAGCTCTGGATGCGGGTTTTGCTTTGCCTTTCGCTTTAGCGGGTTTGCGTTCGGACGAGCGCATCTCTTCCAGTTTTTCGAGAACTTGAGGATTGGTCAGACCGTCTTCCTTCAGTTCGCGAATCTTTTGCAGTTCTTCCATTGCCACATCCGGCAGAACTTTGATGCCGTTTTCGTCTGATGTGGTTTCGATGTTGAATTCAGTGATGTACCGCCTGATGGTTACTGACGTAACGTTGAGATCCTTGGCGGCCTGGGCAATCTTGGTGCCCTCTACCTTGGCGTTTCGACTCATTAAGCTGTGACCTTGATATAAGTATCGACTTTAAATTGAGGCAGTTTTTCAGGCATCGGTGGATTTTTTCCCCGCACCAATATCTTGCTGATTAACTTAGTCAAAAGACTCTGGGATTGTTTCTGAAGACACATCCCATAAGCTGCCCGCACACCCGAAGGTCGCCTCTGAGCAACTGACTCTAAGTTTATCTCTATATGTGCCTGGGTTTACAGCCCTGGAATTAAATTTCATCCATCTTTGCAATTGGGTTTGCATTCGGCGGTGAAAAATCCTCAGGGCTTTCGCTGACGAATGCGGTCTGGGCGTGATCGTAGGCTTTGCGCAGATGAGCACGGCTGACGTGCGTATAGAGCTGTGTAGTGACGATATTGGCGTGCCCAAGCAGCTCTTGCACGGATCTGAGGTCGGCGCCGTTTTCAATCAGGTGGGTAGCGAAACTGTGTCTGAGTGTGTGTGGAGACAGCGATTTTTCCACGCCCGCTTTTTTTGCCAGTCGCTTAACAACCTGCCACACTACCAGGCGAGATAGGCGATTGCCCGCTCTGTCGCGAAAGAGCGGGCGAATAACCTGTTTGAATTGTTTGACATGCTGAGTGGATTTGGCCGAGGGCTGCCCATCTGCCGATTCTTCCTTCGGCTCTTTCATGCTCTCGAGATATTCCTGGAGAGAGTCAAGTGCCTGGCGGCCTATAGGCACGATGCGTTCTTTGGAGCCTTTGCCCAGGCAGCGCACACAACGCTGCGAGAGATTTACATCTTTGACATCGAGTCCGACCAGCTCGGACACTCTCAAGCCTGCTCCATAGAGCAATTCGACTATCAGCTTGTCCCGGCAATTGGGTGCCGAGGCGATCATTTTTTCCACTTCCTCTTTGCTTAAAACAGCCGGCAATTTCTTGGCGCGGACCGGATTGTGCATTGCTTCGAGCGGATCTTCGGCGACTCGACCGGTGGTCTTCTGCCAGGCAAACCAGCCTCTCAGGCTGGCGATTGCGCGAATGATGGAGCTGGTTTTCTGCCCTTTTTGGCGCAGATGACCAATGTATTGCTGCAGGTCCTGGCGGCTCGTCGTAGTGCGGGATTTTTCTTGCTGCCAGTTGACGAATGAAAGCAAATCGCGCTGGTAAGCCATCTGCGTGTTGATGGAAAGGGACTTTTCAGAACGAACGAAATCAATGTAAGCGTTTAAACAGGCATTGGTTCGCCTGTTCTCGGGTTTGCCAGGTGGCACCGAGTGTGGTGGCGCCGCATGCATCGTGCCTCACCTTTAGCCGTGGACGGAAAGGACAATTCGAATGTTCAAATTGCCGGATATATATAAGTGGAGATTGTATGTCTGGGATATATCATACTCCCGCTTCGTCAAGAGTCAAGCAAAATCGCATTTTTCTTGCGCCACCATATAAAGTGGCACTCAATTTATCGGACAGTGGTACCGAATCAGGTGGCAGATAAAAATTAGGTGCGGTATCGCCGGAGGTGTGTCGGCATCATTATGTCGATACCATAGCCGGTGGCAGCCTAACTGCTCTCGGTCCTCTGTGTTTGCAAGTCAATGAGCACTTCTTCCTGACTCTTTCCAGCTTCCAGCAGCCGTCTTGTCTTGATCAATTCGTCAAGGGAGGATTCAGGTAAAACCAGTTTGTCATTTTCATCCCTGACGGTTCTGATTTTGTACACATAGATATATCGCCTGATAGTGACGACATTGAGATTCAGGCTGCCGGCCGCATCGGGAATTGAGGTGGTCTTGTCTGGCATTAGTTGGCTTTTGCCTCAAGCAGCTTGGCGTCTATGCCGGGCACCGGGTGTGCCGATTGCAACGGCTTGCTGGGCAGCCACTTGAATGACTTTTCAATCGATTGAGCCAGCACTTTTGGTTCGTCGAGATTGGCCGACATCTTGAAGGTGAAAGTGCGGGGCTTGTCGCCGGCTAGATCGCCTAAAACCGGCAATGTAGGGAGCTTTTCAAGCTTGTTGAAAGTAACCGTATTGAGCAGCTTTTGTATCGTCAGTCCGCGCGACACATGCCCCAGGGGGCCGCTCAAAACGCTGGAAGTGACGCGAGGAAGCGTGCCGGCTATCTCTATGTTCACTTTGCCGTCCACAAGATTGGCCGTACCTCCTCCCCAGAGGCGCATATCCTCGCCGTTGTATTTCAGCTCCGTGAACGCAAGCACACCTTTGGTGATGGCATAACTGCCCATCAACTCTTTGAACTCACCGGTCCTGACCGGAACAACGCTCTGCAATAAATTATTGAGGTTGAAACCGAGCACGCCTGATTGAAGGAGATTGGCTTGGGTGAGGCGTGTTTGCAGGTGTCCGAAACGGGCCAGAACCCCGTTTTTGATGTGGAATTTTCCTGACCCATTCAAATTTTGAATCATCTCGTCTTTGTTTGTGCCCTGAGACTTGAGCAGGAGGTCACCGTCGGCGGTGCCGGTCAGTTCTCCTGAATGTCCGAAGAGTCCGCTAGCAATGACGGCCAGGTCGACGTTCTTAAAGTCAGACCGGGCGCCGAACTTCTCCGTGTCAGGATCGAGCCAGGCATTGAGGTTTATCGTTCCTCCGCCGGCTTTTACTTTCATATTGGCCAGGCGAATCTTGGGCAACGAGTCTTCCGCAGGGCTTGGTTTGAAACTCATCTCACCCGATACGTCCGTGACTTTTATTCCTCTTACTTGCAGCTCACGCATGTTTACATGCGCATTTATAGGAGCACTTTGCGA
>JAYRNY010000285.1:0-6460 GCA_041911975.1 bacterium
TCATTTCTCTTCGGCGCGTGCTTCTTCTATGCGCTTCAATCCGTTGCGGCTGTTTTTAACCCAGTTAGATTCACGATCTTTACCTTTTTCCAGCACTGCAAGAGCTTCTTTGTAGTCTTTTTCTGCGCTATCCAGGTCGCCGGCATCGAGTTCGCACATGGCAAGAAGCGATTGACTCCGCGCTCCTTCGGCTTCGTCCTTAAAATGCGCATAGTGCTCGACCGAACGACGGTACATTTCCAGAGAGCCGGGATTGCAACGATCTTGATACTTTAGCATCGTGCCAACGATACGCAGATTGAGAGCTAACTTACCTTCACTCACTGTGTAGGTTTTCGCAAGATAAGATTCGGCTTCATCGAATTTTGCTTTCCTTGCCTCACCCTCCAACCTGACCGCTTGCTCGGACAGAGTCCGTGCCAATGGCCAGGCGACAAGCCTCTTGTTTCGGTTTGAGTCAGGGTTGGAGTCCCACACACCCTTCAGTATGTTCTCAGCCTGATCGAATTTCTTATGCCGGTTTTCGACCATCGCTATTTTTACCGCATTCCATGCGCCGCGGGTTTCGTCATCCGGCAGCACCATCCATTCAACAATCTGAGGAGCATGCACCTTGCGTAGAAGTGTAGTCATGAATTCGGGTTGATCTTTGACAATGTCACGCAAAGTGAAAAACGCCGTTATCGGAATTGTCGCCAGACAGACGAGCAATGCGATCTTCCAGAATCGCCGCTTTTGCTTGACCCTTACCATCTGCCCGCGCTTGAAATTGAGCAACTCCTTTTTCAAGGCTGACATGGTTTGATATCGATCAGCCGGGGATTTTTCCAGGGCGCAGAAGACAATTCTCTTGAGCGGATTTGGAATTTGCAAATCTGCAGGAAATGGTTTTGGAGCTTCTTTTGTATGCATGATGACGGTTTCGCCAAAGTTTTTTCCCTTGAATGGCGGCTCACCGCAAAGTGCCTCATACATAACGCAACCAAGTGAGTAGATGTCCGTGCGCTTATCCAAGTTATTAGCGAGGCACTGTTCGGGGCTCATGTATAAAGGGCTTCCAAACACTTCTCCGGTTTTTGTGAGCTTCAGGTCATCGAGGTGTTCGCCTTGTAGCTTGGCGATGCCAAAGTCTACGACTTTCGCTTTAGGCGCTTGACCTACTTCAGCGGACACAAGGATGTTGCTCGGCTTTAGATCTCGATGGATTATGCCTTTCTCGTGAGCATGCTGGAGCGCATCTGCGACTTGAATGATGATGTCGGCGACGAATTGGGGATCGAGCGCGTGCTTACGAGCAATGAGCGAACTGAGCGGTTCGCCGTCAATCAAATCCATCACTAAATATGGACCATGTTTGTCGCAGATATTGAAGTCAAAAATGCGGACAATATGATTATGGTCCAGAGTGCTCGTGGCATGCGCTTCTTGCTGAAAGCGTTTCCAGGCCTCGTCTGAGATATCTCTGTCCTGGTTGAGTAACTTGATGGCGACTGCGCGTTTCATCATCGCGTCATATGCCTGGTAGACCGAACCCATTCCGCCTTCGCCCAGTTTTTCCTCAATCGAGTATTTGCCGGAGATAACTTGGCCACGCA
Source organism: bacterium (assembly GCA_041911975.1). GTDB lineage: Bacteria > Cyanobacteriota > Vampirovibrionia > Obscuribacterales > Obscuribacteraceae > QKMZ01. Next base: position 1,596 of record JAYRNY010000285.1, read on the forward strand.
GATCGGTCGGCGTTCTTGCAATTCTGCCTGACTGATTCGCCCCCGCTCCAGGTGAAGGGCCACTACTAACCCGAGTGGCATCTTGATTGTCGTCGGTGTTTGGCGTCACAGGCTCTATAATCTGCGGCAGGGTAGCTTCTTCCCTCTCTGCCGCAGGCACAGACTCATTTGCTTTTTGGGGTTGCCCGTCTTTCTTAACCATGCACCAGTGCCTGCTTGCCTTTTGCCGCTTCCGTATTCTATCAGCTGGCGTAGGTTTCTCACGCTCTCGCGAGCGATCCCGAAAATGCCCGCCGGCGGTACTTCCCGGTACGTTTGTAACAAGTTATTTGCCCACCCTTGTGGACTGGAGCTTAATCCATATACTTAGGTGATACCGGGGCGCGAATGTTTCCCGCAAGTTTTCCCTCAAGAGCAGTCCCTCAACTCAATTCCTCAGCTCACCACGTGAAGCTTGTGATTTGGGCTCACCGAGCATTTAGCAACACAACCAATCCAATTAATTATGCTATCCAAACCATTAACCGTAGGAATTATCGGCGGCATCGGACCGGAAGCGGCTAATCGCCTCTCGCAATTGATTGTCGAGCTGGCGAATGCTCAGGCGGACAGAGATCATGTCCCTGTTATTTGTTTCAACAACCCGAACATCCCCAGCCGCGTGGATTCGATCAGCGGAAAGGGCGAGAATTGCCTGCCGGCTCTAGTGGAAACAGCACGCAGTCTTGTACGCGCCGGTGCCAATTTCTTGTTGATGCCCTGCAATTGTGCTCACTACTATCTGCGCGAACTGCGGGACGAGATTTCTGTGCCCGTGCTCAACATGATTACCGAAACTGTCGATCAGATTGTCGAAGACTATCCTGGTGTGAAGTCAGTCGGGTTGCTGGCGTCTTCGCCGACCCTTGACCATGGGCTTTATTCGCGACCGTTTGGCGAGTGGGGCATCGAGGCTCTGAAGCCGAATGAAGTTGAACAGCAATTGGTGATGGCTTCCATTTATGGGCCGGAGGGTATCAAGGCAGGCAAGAAGGAAACAGCGCAGCAGGATTTGATCGCAGTCGGCGATTCGCTGGTAAAGCGCGGTGCAGAGGTTGTGATTGCAGCCTGCACTGAAATCTCGCTGGTGATGGACGCTAATTCGTTGCCAGTGCCGGTAGTCGATCCTATGCGCATAATTGCACAGTCCGCGATCAACTGTTCGCGCCATGGTCTGAGTAAATCGCATTCAGGTAGATTTGTGCAGTCTGTAAGACGATCGACGGCGGCAGGAGTCTAGCGGCAAGTTGGCCAATGTTTTGCTGACAGTGGCAGAAGATGTCGGCGCCACGACCGACAGTCATTTTGCCGTGTGCTATCCCGTCGACGAAAATGATTGCTATGATTTTGCCGCCGGTCTTAAGGCAATTGGGCATGATGTTTATTTCGTGAATTGGCGGGATCTGGATCTGGAAAACGAACCAGATGCTAAGAAAGTCCAATTCAATCGCATGTTCGACTTTCAGAATTCCAGGTTTGTAAAAGCGCTTGCACTGGCAGATTTCGCGCTGGCATTCGTCTACAAAATGGAAGGTTTCTACTTCGATCTTCCAAGGTTTTTCGCGATGGTTTCTGCCTTCGAGAAAAACATTCCGATTGTTGTGAACGATCCTGCCACCATCAGGCACAATATCGACAAGAGTTATTTGTTCTATTTGCAAGAGCGCGGCGTCAGCGTCGGGCATCCGTATACAATCGAAGATGCAGTCATACAGCGCCTGAGGAAGGGTCTTCCATGTGTTGTGAAACCCTTGTTCGGCGAGCGCGGTCGAAATGTTTCACTGGCAAGGTCTGTCGATGATCTGAAAGAAATCGCAGGACAGGAAAAAGAGTTCATCGCCCAGGAATACATGCCGGAAATTCGAGAAGGCGAAAAGAGCCTCGCGTATTTAGGATTCGAATTTCAACACGCCGTCATCAAAAAGCCGAACAAGGACAAGGCAGATGAATTTCGTTGCAACGAGTCACTAGGCGGCACAGTCGCAATTTACGAACCAACAAAAGAAGAGTTGGCATACTGCGACAATCTGTTGAGAGTCTATAAGTCGTTTGGTTGCCCTATACACTTCAGCCGCGTCGATTTTGTAACTACGAGCAGTGGACCAAAATTGGTGGAGGTCGAATTGCTGAATCCGTCGATCTACGCGAACTATTCAAACAAAGGGCCGCAGTTCGGCAATGCGATTGCGAATTACTTTGACGGATTGATTCAAGTCGCTATCTGTTGCTCTTAGCCAAATAAGTTTAGCGGTTGACGAAATCGACGGCGCCGACACAACTGTAATGTCCATACTCACCTTTCGGGTTGACAAAGATGTTCAGTCGATACCTTCCTTTTCCAGGCAGCCTCTGTCCGAGCTTGGCATATTTTTCTCTGGTTGAATCGCTTCCATTGCCTATTTCTTTTCCATCTTGTTCCAAAGCGACCATCAGCCATTGTCGATCAGGATTTTTCACTATCAGCACGGCGTCGGAGTCGGTCTCATTCAGGGCTCGCGTTGGTCTGATCAAGGTGAGGTTAGCTGCCCGGAAACTTGGCTCAAGCATTGGTTGGCGCAGAAATTCTCCTAGAGTCAACGGTTGGTCAAGCAACTGCCATGTTTCCTTTTCCGGAAAGTGACTCTGGATCATGGTTTCCGGCGGGGTAAGCAGATACTCCGTCGAATACTTCTTTGTAAAACCCTTTTCTTGGCTGACGTAGCCTGCGTCCCAGGTCGCGTCCAGCAAGTACCAGCGCCCCCTAATGCATGCAGCATTCCAGGCGTGACCACCACCCGCCAGTTGGTCGCCGTTTTCTGAATCGCGAGAGTTTCCCGGCACCACCACAATCTTTTCATGTATCGAGCTTGCCAGTGCGGAGAGCAGATTTGCATAGCCAGCGCACACACCTTTGCGTGTTCTAAAAACCGTCTCGGCGCTTTGGCTTGGGCGCTTTCCGGTGTACAGAGCCACGCTGTCATATGCGATTCGATCGGCTACATAGTCGTGTAAAGCCTTTATTCTCTGAACCGGGTCCTTTTCGTTTTGAGCAATGTATTGTGCTACCGACTTGATACTAGTCTCCGCTGAGGCCGGCATATTTGCAACAGCAGGGTGCAAAGCCGCATGCGGCCAGGGCCACTTTTTGCTCGGGTTGGTTTCCGTTATTTCAGTTTGATCATTCCTTTTAGCGACATCTTCTTTGCTTTGCTGGTCCGTTTGGGCGGCATCGTCTTCAGAACTTTGTCCATCAGTCTTTTCTGTCGAGCCTTCTGTGTCAGACTGAGTCGAGTTTCGTGCTTGTTGTCGTTTAAGTTCTTGCTCACGCTCTTGGGCCGCTTCCTGTTCGCGCTTTCTTGCCTGCTCCTTTTCGAGTTGCTGCGCCGCTTCCTCAGATTGTGCGAGCGCTACTTTATCAATTTGAGCCTTGTACGGATTGCTCTTGGTTGCTGTGTATAACCATTGCAATCCGCCAGCCGTTGCGAACAAAATCTGGCGTACCTTTTCAGCCCGCGCATCCTTAGCATCGTCGAGCATCCAGTCGCCGCGTGTTGACAATGCGACAAATGCCAATTGGGGGTAGAAGTAGAGCAGCCCAATCACGAACGCCAAGCCAACGCAGAAGGTTTTTAAGCCAATTCGGTCGATGGGCGTCAGCCAGGCTTTGCTGTCGGGCTTTCGGTACGCCCAGCCATGCAATTCCCAAAATAGCGGGATGATGGGAAAGAGCAGCGCTCCTGCCGTCCATGCCATCCATGGAGGTCCACCGAGGTACGCTTCCAATGATGAAGCAAGCCAAAAGCCAAACACTGGAGTCGCATAAAATAAGACTCCCAGTAAGACTCGCGTTAGAAACCAGAAAATGCTTTGAATCACTTGTTGAAAGGCAGGTGCTGCTTAAAAATTGTCGATCCTTATTCGATAATAAGGAGTCTTGAATCCGGACAGTCGACATTTTATTTTGATTTTGCTATTTGCGAGCTTTTCACTCTTGAACAATTGAGGCTAGAAAATCAACAAGTGGTTTTCTGACGTCGGTGATTAGTGTCATCACGTCGTACTGAGTGAATGTTGTCCCTGCGCCGTTGATTTCGTTGATGTATTTGCCTATGAAATCAATTGAGCCGATGGTTAGCCCGGATTTCTTGCACAGCCTATCCGCTTTTTCGAGGTCTTCACGAAACTCTTTTGACTTTGGCTCGTAATAATCGATGATGCGAAATTCGTGTGTATTTGCAGCCCACGGCGTGTGCCTGCCGAAAACTTTGCGTCCACCTACGCATTTGCCGTTGACGTACCACAGGCGTTTCTCCGGGCCAGCCACTAGCGGCTGAAAGCAGTAGTCATCTCTGAGAGATTCTCCGTTTTCCGTGACGAGTTCCTTGAATTCGAGCAGTTTCTTGTCGTTTTCGATTTTATGTACGCCGTCGCCGCCGCCGCCCCAGTTCGGCTTGGCTACGATTACCTTCTCACGTTTCAGGTAATCGTGCACGTCTGTCCACTTCGAGAATTTGAAAGTTGGAATTACACCCCACTTCTTCGCGTCGAGTTCGGCAAACCACGATTTGAGACAGTGCCTTTCCGCTTCGCTTGTATTTATCAACTGTCGCACTTTGCCACTGTGATGCGCGGTTTCATGCATATCAAACTGTGCGTTCAAAAAATCTAGGCGGTGTTTGAATCCGAATTCTCGATTATCGAGCCAGTAGCCGTCTGTGTAAACGATCCAGATGTCGGCTTCCGGCTTCATCCAGCCGTGACGCTCGAACTTTCCGTTGGCGACTCGCCGGTATGCGTTGACTCGTTTTCTCTGAAGGTCATATTCGGAAATCGGCAGCACAAAAAGA
>JAYRNY010000286.1:0-5652 GCA_041911975.1 bacterium
AAGCCTTCCAATATTATGCTCAGCAAGACGGAAATCGGCACGGCCAATTCAACAGTAAAAATAGTCGACTTCGGCATTGCCAAACTGCACTTATCTGAAGCGTCGGAAACACAAGGTCTGACGAGGACCGGCGAAATTTTCGGCAGTCCTCTATATATGAGCCCCGAGCAATGCATGGGTTTGCCTGTCGATCATCGAAGCGACATTTATGCAATCGGCTGCGTATTTTTCGAAGCACTTACAGGCGTTCCGCCATTTCAGGGAAATTCCGCTCTCTCGACTATGATGATGCACCAGACCCAGAAGATCCCCACCTTGAAAGAAGTAACGCTGGGTAAAGAGTTTCCTTCAGAGATCGAAAAAATGGTGGCCCGCCTTCTGGCAAAAGAGCCGGACCAACGCTATCAATCATTGAAAGCAGTTGCGCGAGACTTGAGTTTGCTGCAGCAAGGGATGGAAGCGCAAGCATTTACAGGAGTCACGCAAGATCCCGAAAAAGAAGCTACGGGAAGAACAGTGCCGCTTTACCTGGCAGTGATTTGCTGTCTGGCGCTGATGACTGTTTCCGGAAGCGCCTGCTGGTATATCAAAGGAAACATCGATGCCGACAATTTACGCACTAAATTAAAGGAACTGGCCAACACGCCTATACCGATGCCACCTGCTCAGTCGAGAGCACAGGACGAGCCGGAATTCACCAGGCTTGAAACTCACAATGGAGTATTGTGCCGCAGATTCGATTTTGGCCAGTATTTTGGAAAATACACCCTTTGTGATGTCCCTTATTCGACAAAGATTGCCAAAGGCATCGTCTATGTGCCGGTGCGTCAACCCGTGAAATTACGGGTCGAGGATTTGATAGCAGTGAACAGTCCGAGATTCTTCTTTCGCTTTCAGCCGGATGATCTTGCAGAATTGGATTTCGGCAACAACTTCTCAGCCACAGATACGACATTCGAGCATATCAGTCACATGAAGACATTGAGAGCGCTGTATGCGCAAGGGATTGATATTACCAATCGTGTGCTCGGCGAGTTCGATCATATGGCGAATCTGAAGATTCTCTACCTCAACAGAACGCAGATAAGGCAGAACGGTTTGGTTAAATTGAAATACTTGCGAGACTACCAGGGATTGGGTCTCAGCAGACTGGGTCCAATGGATCGCGTCTTGAAAAAGCTCAGGGGATCGACTGCGTTAAGCTCTCTAGAACTGGATGGATGCGACCTTACTGACGATGATCTCAAGGATGTTGGCACGTTTTCCAACCTCACGGATCTAAATTTAGAGCACAATCCAAAGTTGACCAATGCCGGATTCAAACATCTTCTTGCGCTCAAAAACTTACACTGTTTGCGCATATCAGGGACTCAGATCAATTCCAATATTATTCCTGACCTGAAGCAGTTCTCGAAGATGGAGACCCTGTACGTTTATCCTGACTTGTGGTCCCCAAAAGACGTAGCGCGGGTCAAGCAACAAGTGCCCGATCTCGATCTGGCAGTGGATGACGATGCCTGGAAGAGAGATTCAGGACAGAAGCCGCGTATTGAAGTACCCATGGGGACGATCAAGCATATCCTTGACAAGAATCCAGTCACCAAGCACTGACTGGCTTAGATTGCGCTTTCGTACTTGTCATCAACAGAATGACAAGTGCCAGTATTTGATACTATACCGACTTTGCGGGATGGGGGAGGTTGTTGCCATGTGGCGTGCGCGCTTTAAGTACTCTATTACACTGGCTGCTGTCTTGCTGTCGATTTCTTCAGCCTTGTGCGCACCACAGGCGGTGCGAGCCGAAGACTCAATGGTGAAACCCTGGACTCCGCTGGCCGAAAACCGCGAACCTGTCATTCAGCATCCGGAGCAAGCCGCCCAGGCAAATGACAAATTGGTTGCCCTGGAAAAGAAGTTTAAAAAGAAACCCAATATCCTCGTTTTTCTGATGGACGACGTCGGCTGGGGCGATCCCGGTTGCTATGGCGGCGGACTCGCGTCCGGTGCGCCGACGGTCAATATAGACCGTCTGGCCCGGGAAGGTCTGAGGCTCACTTCTTGCTACGCCCAGCCGTCTTGCTCTCCCACGCGCGCAACAATCATGACCGGCCGATTGCCAATGCGTCATGGCATTTTACGACCGCCGATGTACGGAGAGCGCGGCGGGCTCGAAGGGGAAGTCACTCTGGCACAGGTTTTGTCCAAAGCCGGTTACAACACCCAGGCTGTCGGCAAATGGCACATGGGAGAGAACAAAGAATCCCAACCACAGAATGTCGGCTTTGATGATTTCTACGGTTTTCTCGGTGTTTCGGACATTTATACGGAATGGCGCGATCCATATTTCTATCCGGAAATCGTGAGCAGCCCGCAAAGAACCGAGATGGTCGAAAAATCCGATTTCAACAGATTCTTGGTCCATGCCAAAAAGGGCGGCAACATTGAAAATCTCGAAGAAATCACCATTCCTGTTTCATCCACACTGGACGAAAAATGGGCTGATTACTCGATCGACTTTTTGAAAAAGCAAGCCAAGTCGGACCACCCCTTTTTCCTTTATCACTGCACAAGGGGCTGCCACTTCGACAATTATCCCAACGAAAAATTCAAAGGTAAATCACCGGCACGGCATCCATACAAGGATGTGCTTGTTGAAGTCGATGATGTTCTCGGCCGCCTCGTGAAGACGCTCGAGGAAACAGGACAACTCGACAATACGCTGATATTCATCACATCCGACAATGGTCCGGAGATGGAAACCTGGCCCGACGCAGGTTACACGCCATTTAGAGGAGCCAAGGGCAATACCTTCGAAGGCGGCATGAGGGTTCCTGGCGTTGCGTACTGGCGAGGGATCATCACACCAGGCCGCACATCGGATGGTCTTTTCGATCTCTCGGACATCTTCACGACCAGCGCAGCCCTTGCCGGAGTGCCCGGCGACCTTCCCAAAGACCGTTATATCGACGGCATCGATCAAACATCCTTCCTGCTTTCCAATGAAGGAGATTCCAATCGCAAGTACGAATACTACTGGCTGATGAAAACACTTTCGGCTGTGCGCGCCGGTGAGTTCAAATTCCTCAGGGCGGCATCCACTACGACTGCCGATGACGTAGTGAATATGGGCGGATTCTCCGGAGTAGCGGAAGACTTTTCCTACGGGAAAATGTTCAACCTTTATCTAGACCCCAAAGAGACTCACAGTTATTTGATTCGCAAGCTTGTCTATAATCAGGTCTTCCAAGCAGCTTTGAAAAGACATGCCGATACATTCAAGAGATATCCTCCCAAGTTGAATGTCTCTATGGAATGAATGTGAATTCGAAGTTAATTGGAAGTTGGTTAGATTATGCTGGCGGGCGACGAATCAAATGTGAAAACAAAGGCACTTGCGTTTAGATGGCTTGTTTTCGTATGTCTATTTTCTCTTTACTGCTTCGCGACTATTGGCGCGTCCGCTCAACAGCCATCATCTGGCTTTGAGGACAAGCAAGAGAAACTCCCGCTGCGCGGTCTTGGTTCGGACACACAGGAGGCGACCACTCCGACTCAGGCACCCATATCGAAACCTGAATCTACACCCTCTTACTCAGTGCAACCGGGCGTCCCAGCCCCCGTCCCCGACATCAATAATTTGAGCCCGCAAAAGCCGCCCGATAAGAAGGACGACTTACCTTTGAGCACCCCACTCGATGAAATTCGCTTTCGGTCAATTGAAAGCAGCGGGACAATATTTGTAGACCCGGAAAAAATCTCGGTCAAAGCTCCGGTGCTCAGCGCGCTGATCACTCTCAACTCAAAGATGTCTCCTTATCAGTTGGACGCCGGCGGCGCTCGGGAGGTCGGCTTGAAGGACGCGCTTTTGACGGCTTTAGGCAATAATCTCGATATCAAAATAGTCGACTCCGAAACCGGAGTGAAACGCTGGAATTACTATTCCAATCTGACGAATTTTTTGCCGACCGTAGAAAATGTACTGACCTTTCAAGGGTTAAAGGGATCCATCGCCAACCCTGCAGGAGTAACGCTACCGCTTACCAATCCGTTTCTCACGATGGGCTCCACATTTACCCAACCTGTGTTTACGGGAGGCAGGCTCATTTACTCAGCCCTGCAAGCGAAGCATCAATACAGGGCTTCGCAGTTCGCGCTGAAAGGCAGCACGAATGATACGCTGCTCGAGACTACTAAGCTTTATTATCAACTTCTGCAAGATGAAGTGCTGATGCAGATCCGCATCAAAGCGCTGGAGGTTTCCGACGGTCTTGTCGAACTCAACCAGGATCTTTATGAAGGCGGCGTGGTCACAAAGCTCGATGTACTGCAGGCGCGTACTCAGAGATCGAAAGACAGACAACATTTGATCGCGCAGCAAGTAGACAGGCGCAAAGCAGCGGTCGATCTGGCCACAGCTCTGAATTTGAACACTGACATAGACTTGAGCGCTGCCAATCGTCTCGTGGCAAAAACGCGACTGGTCGATGAATCAGTTGATATCGGCGAGCTTCTCCAAGTGGCGGTGGATAATCGTCCCGAGCTGAAGCAATTTAACGAATTGAGAATTGCTGCTAAGGACGCAATCAAAATTGCGCGCGCAGAATTCCTCCCGCAGGTCAATTTTACAGGCTCCGTATTGGGCACAGGCAGCAAAGTCGTGAACGGTGGGTCGAATAGTTCTTCCATTTTTACCAGTGTCTTATCCGGTGGAGCGGTTGCCGGTTCAGTTAGCGGCGGTTCGGTTCCTCTGGGTGGAGGGGGTCAGGAGGGCTCGAAAAGGTTCGTCAACCGAGCACTCTTTTTTCTTGGTGTGGAAGTAATGCTTCCTCTTCGCGGGCTTGGCGGGACGCAAGTAGCGAACCTTCAGGCAGCACGTTGGCAAGCCAGGCGCGTGCAAAACGAATTCGCCCGTGTGCTCACAAAGGTTTATCAGGAAGTAAGAAACAGTTATCTCGATTGCATGGATGCGGAGAACCAGATTAGAGAAACCACCGATCAGGTCAATTCATCGGAAGAGCAGTTAGCGGTCGCCGAATACAGGCTGAGAAATGGAGTCGGCACAAACCTGGACGTCATCAATGCTCAGCGCGACTACACAGGCGCTCTGGTTGATAAAGCAAAAGCAATCATAAAATTCAACATGGCCGAGGCCAGGCTATTGCACTCTACCGGAAAAATCACCGTCGATACGCTGACTGCGACGATACCAATGAGGAAGTAACCAGTATGTGGATCGTCCGATTAGCGCTGAAACAGCCGCACACTTTTATAGTGATGGCACTGCTCATTTTCTTGTTCGGTTTCATCTCGATCAAACAAATGCCGGTCGATATTTTTCCTAATATCGACGAGCCAATTGTCAGTTGCGTCTGGACCTACACGGGTATGCAGCCGGACGATATAGAGAACATGTTGACGACAGTCACTGAGCGGGCGCTTACATCGACAGTGAAAGACATCAAATACATCGAGTCGATGTCTTTGAGCGGCATGAGTATTATCAAAGTCTTCCTTCATCAAACCGCAAACGTCGCCGAGGCTGTCGCTCAAGTCGCATCAGTCGGCAATGCCATCATCAAGCAGTTGCCGCCGAATATTACGCCACCGCTTGTCACTCAGTCGTCGGCGACGGATGTACCTGTTCTCCAGCTC
>JAYRNY010000287.1:0-2270 GCA_041911975.1 bacterium
GGTTTACCAAACCTGTATGCGCGGCTTATTGATATTTGAGACCAATCAGCGGAAATACTGGTGGAATGAAACTAGTACTTGCAATCGACAAAAATGAAGAAGTTCCTCTCTACTTGCGGCTGGTAGCAGCGCTGCGTGAAGCGATTGTTTCGCAGTCTTTATTGCCCGGACAGAAGGTGCCATCCGCACAAGAACTGGCTGAATCGTTCTCAATATCACGAGCTACGGTAGTAAAAGCGTATAACTCTTTGATCAGTCAGGGCTATCTAGAAGCCATTACCGGCAGTGGCACTTTCGTAAGCAAGAAGATGGCTTTGCCGCAAGTCGGCGAACCTTTCGTCACGCCCATGAAAAAACGGCAATTGCCGACCGGCCTTTCCGAATACGCTCGCCGCATCCTGGACATCAATCTGCTCGAGCCGACTCTGGCAGGAATACCTGATTTAAACTTCGCCGCGTCTCCGGTGGACACGCTTCCCAGAGAAAAGTGGAAAGACATTTTGATCAAATACAGCAAAGCAAAACCACCGAATCTCTTCGACTGCGCCAATGAAATTTTCGGATATCGCCCACTTAGAACAGCGATTGCCTCATTTCTAATGCGCACCAAAGGCGTAAAGTGCTCAACCGATCAAGTAATCCTTTTCGAAGGATCGCATGCATTCAGCCATATCGTGAGGCTTTTGATCGAACCAGGCGATCTTGCGGTTGTGGAAAATCCTGGCTATATCGCTGCTCGAGACAGCCTGCTAGCCGAAGGAGCACGGCTGATACCAGGCGAAATTGACAGCGACGGATTGATGGTCGAGCCGCTAAAGCGCGGCGCCGTGAAAGCAAAACTTTGCTATGTCACCACTCCATACCATGATCCGACCGGTGTGATCATGCCGCTCGAACGCCGAATTGAACTCTTGCAATGGGCTAATGCGAATAATACTTTCATCGTCGAAGACGGCTTTGACAGCGACTACAATCACGGCGTGCAGCCCCCTCTGTCCATCCAGGGTCTCGATGAATCAGGCAGGGTTCTGTACATCTACAGCTTCTGGAAAACCATGTCGCCGCTCGTTTCTCTCGGCGTGCTCGTGATTCCGCCCGACTTCATTGCGCCATTCGAGCGGGCAAAATTCCTTTGCGACAGACAGTTTCCGACAATCGAGCATTATGCGCTTACCGAATTCATTGCCGACGGGCATCTGGATCTGCACATCAAGAAAACCGGAAAAGTCTATCAGGCCCGCCGCCAAAAGGTCATTTACTGTCTCTCGCAGCAGTTCAGGAATCAGATTTACATCCCTCGTGATTCAGGCGGTCTGCATACTCTGGTGCAGTTCAAGCTGCCGCGCACCAACGAGGAAATTCTAAGAGCCGCGAACCAAGCCAATTTTCCCATCGTTTCAACCTCATATTCTTACATGACGGCGCCGAAACAAGGCGAGTTTCTCGTCCCCTTCGCCATCATGAAAGACGATGAAATCGAGAACACAGTAAATCGATTTGCCGTCAGACTAATCGGCTACACTGGTTATTAGTGCCATTATTGACTGCCGTCGGCAAGAATACATTTACGAGGCAGGGCAGTTGTCCGGAGCAAAGACCCGCCACGCGTCTGTCTTTGCGCAGGATAATTGCCCTGCCGTCCTATAGTAGGACCTATGCCAAAACTCGGCGGAACAGCTGGTCGAGCCTTTTGGAAGCCAACTTCGACATTTCGAGAACTTCTTCGTGCCCGCCCATAGGCTCGTCTTCACGCCAGACATTGGTGACGACCGAAATGGCAGCAGCCATCGTCGAGGTTCCCTGCACAGCAAGCAATTCCGGAACAGTGGACATACCGACAGCATCGCCCTTGAGGCGGCGCAGCATCTCGATTTCAGCCATGGTTTCATAATTCGGACCGCCGACGGCGCAGTAGGTGCCCTGCCTGAGCGGGCGGAAGTCGCTGTCTTCTTTAGCAAGCTCGGCGCCCACTTTCAAAAGCTCGTCTGTCAGAGCATTGCGGCACTCAGTGGTCGGCTTTTCAACGGCGGGCAAACCGCCCGTCTTTGCATATTCCGGGTTCAAATGGTCGCGGTAGCCGGTCAAAACCATCAAGTCTCCGACATGATAATCGCGATTCAATCCTCCGGCTGCATTTGTCAAAAGCAGCTTGGGGACCTTCCAGAGCGCCATCACACGCGCTGCCAGCGTAACTACCGACCAGTCATGTCCTTCATACAAGTGAAAGCGACCTCTCAGTACCGCAACCAGAGGCGCATCGGCAGCCGCAC
>JAYRNY010000288.1:0-3122 GCA_041911975.1 bacterium
AAGAGCGTCTTTTCGTCTTCCGGTTCTTCTCCGGTGTACGGGCTCAAGTGCTCAGGCAAGACTACGCCTTCATTGAGTCTAATCACCTGGGCAAGCAGCTTCCACCTTTCGTCTTCGATGTCTTTATTTGGATCTCCCTCACCGAAGAGAAATGAATAGCAATCCAAAAGAAAACCCTGCCTGCCACCACTTTTAGTGCTGCCCGGCTTGAGCTTTTCCTGTCCCCAGTGCATCAGGTCGGTGAGAGCCAGGCGCTGAACAAGACCGAAGAAATCGCGCCACATGCTTGATACCGACTCGGTAGAGCCCGAGACACCGGCAAGGAGGGTCTGTATTATCAAGGCGATTCCGAAAAGACAAATCAACGAGAAAAGTAGTATCAGCCCGAATGAAAGGCGGAAGATAAATGATGCGGCCTTAAATACGTGAATGCCGAATTGATTGATCACTCGGCTCAGTCCACGGCTGAAATATTTGTATGAGAAGTGATCGCTGAAGCAGTAATAAAGCTCGCCGTCTTGAGCAACTTCTAGATTGGCGTCTGTGTCCGAGGCGATCATGTTGAGTTCGCCCGAAACTTCGGCAAGCGGCATGCCTGTTTTTGCCACTACATCCGCTACCGTGACCCGTTTGCCGAGGTCACTTATTGCGTGGATGATTTTCGAGCGGTTTGTCATCGGGTCGACTGCTGAATCAGGCCATATCGCGGAGGATAAAAATTAAAGGAGAAATTGCTTGAACATTCTGAGTCATATTGAACGCCTTATTTCATATCTAATCTGCCACGCAGACAGATGAACCTAAGCGGGCAAGTTTACACGCCTGTATCGTGACCAGGTCAGAGCTAGCTGCCTGAAGGGAAGAACATCGTCGGAGCCTGCCCGGCCAGGAATCTCATGTAGAGCGAGTGTTTGGCGCCGCCCGACAGTGGCTCAATCCAGAATGGTGAAGTGAACAGGTGATCTACGTGCGAAGTGGTCGGGTCTTTGCGAGTCACCTCTACGAAGTAGGCGCTGCCTTTTTCGCCTATCTGGTGAGTGACTTTGTCGAATGTGAATTGATTGCCCTTACCAGCCAATTCTTCGCCGCTCAATTTCACTTCTTGCATGACTTCGGCCATAGTGCGGTCGCCGATTTTCTGGTCGCCCCAGAGTTTGAGCGTGTATTGGGCGTTCGGCTCGATCTGCCCGCCCAGCTTAGCTGTAAGCGACAATTCATTGGTTACGGTCTGGTCGAAAATTTGCCCCATCTGGTAGCGATCGTTAGCCACGACTCTGCCGTTCAAACGCTCCATATGGGTCGTAGCGAACGTGCGGCGCGAGCGCATTGCCTCCAGAAGGCTTGGTTTGTCAATCGCAGTCGTCCAGATGCCGGTCTCTGCCGGAATCATTCCAGGATCTCCGAAGTGGGCGTCGCGGCCGACTGTGGGCGACATGTGGAAACCGTCGTTGATAAAGCCTTTGAAGCTGGTCAGGTCGATGGCATTGGCGCCGATTTCATCAACTGGAGTCTGTCTCATGGCTCCGCCTTTGATGACTTCGATGCCGTGGAAGTATTTGCCTGCTCGTCTGACCCATTCCTCTTTGGTCGGGAACGAATATCGTCCGTAGTCGGCACCGCGTGAACCGGAAGGTAGATTGGGCGAGTGATCTTCCGCGTATCGCGGGTGGGCGGCGATCAGGATCGGGTCATTGCCAGTGGTGTCCTTGAGATTATGCTTCTCGATGTAAGTCAGGTAAGCATTCATATCGCCGTCGTTGTATTTGATCACGTCCGGCATGACAAACTCTTGCTGTTCTTTCATTCCAAGCGCCCGTCTGAATGGCGAGACGGCTCTGTCAAACAGGGTTTTAGGCTTGCGCACTGCTTCGAAGAACTGCGGCATTTCCACCTGTATGTAGTGGTTTTTGCCGCCAGAGTGAGGATTTCCGACCTTGCCGATAGTTCCCATTTCCGTGCCGATCAAAACAACATGCTGCCCGTTGACAGTCGCTTTTGCCGCTTCTGCGTACTGCTCCGCGTACCATTCAGGTGCTTGGGCGATGATCGGGCCGTCTTGCTCGGGAAGGCGCGGGTCGCCTGGTTTGACGCCGTCACGCGCAGCCAGGTGGTTGTGATCGGAAACCAGAATTACGTTCTGACCCTGCTCTTTTGCTTTGCCGGATAGAGAAGTAACCGTGCCCATACCGTCCGACTGCTTGGTATGCAGGTGAAAACTGCCTTGAGCAAGAATATAGTCATCTTCCACATTTGCTATGCGAGAAGTAAGACCATTGTTCATGACGTCGCGATTGTCGTATTCGCGAACGCGTTGCAAAATGCTCGTGAATGGGCGCTTAAACCAGCTTGTGTGTTCGGGCAAGACGGTCGGCGAATCGAAGCGACTCAAACCGGCAACTTCTCCGCCTTCCAAAGTTGTTATCTTGCCCGTGGGCAATTTCGGATTTGGTCTGCCTTCGGTGATTCCGCGTACAAATTTGTTGTTTAAGGTGCCGGAGAGAAACTTGTTTTCCGTCTCCACGATGCTACGCTGCGTGCTTTGACCCAGGCGGCTGATCGAGCCGGGCGCTTCTTTCATCGCATATCCGGCTTCAGTACCGGCGATGCCGCCTGCCAGGTTGATGGCCAGGTCGGCTGTGCCGCTGACCGTGTGCCGGGCCAGCGTGTGTGCGATTGCGTCCACGTCTGCACCGGGCTCCTGGGCTGCTTCTGCCGCACCGGTCAGGTGTTTGTAGCCCGAATACAACATAGGCACTGTGAGAATGGCGCCCACTGCCCAGGATGCCGGACCTTTCGCCGGCAGGAAATAGCCCATGGCTGTTCCGACTGCGGCAGACGTGGCGAATGTCCTGGCGCCGTGAGCAAATGACTTGAGCGGATGCTCCCATGCTTGCTGGGCCAACTCCGAAGTAGCTGAGGGCAATTCCTGGACCGCCTTGCCATAGACATCCATGGCGGACACGGGTTTTTCGAGCTGGGCCTGGGCTAATTGGGGTTCGGGCATTTTAGGAGCTTAGGGCTAAGAGAGGGTTGTCAGGAGTTTAATCTGCCCACCCCCCGTCTCCAATGGGGAAGCTACGCAAAAAGCCAGGCAAGCACTCTGGGCTGCCCGGCCTTTTGCT
>JAYRNY010000289.1:0-2943 GCA_041911975.1 bacterium
AAACGGGGGGGGGTACCCCCACTGACAAAACCGACAGAACCTCATGTCAAGAAGTAAATCCTTGAACCAAATGAAAATTAGCAACAGCTATTCATGACAACGCGACTTTAGCCACCACATGCGGTGAGGTAAATCAGAAATGCCGATTATGACTGACACAATTCAGGAGCTATTGAGCAATCCTGATCTAGCTAAGCTGGTAGCGACTTCAGTCAAGCAAGCATTGATGGATAACAAGCCAGACGACATACCATTTGGTCGCCTGTTCGATCTATATGTCAACGAGAACGTTAAACCTCTGGGCAAGCAAGAAAATGACTTTCGCTACTTCTTCAACAAGCATGGCAAGCACTGGAAAGACGTCGCCTGCAATCTAATAAGTACTTTCGATCTGCTGCAATGGCGCAATGATACTGCCGCTAACAGCGGTAATCAGGGCGCGCAGAGAGCGCTGGATCGCATGTCGGCAGTCTTCAATTGGGGAATCAAACATCAGGTGCTCATGATGGAGCGCAATCCATGCAAGGGCATCCCTCGCTTTCCTTGCCGACCACGAGAGCGATTTCTCAGCATGGAGGAGCTGGAGCACTTAGACAGAGCGCTCTCTGAGGAGTCTCGCTTTTTCCAAGACTTTTTCATTATCTGCGTTCTCACTGGAGCTCGACGCGGAAATGTCTGTAGCATGAAGTGGTCAGATTTGGATTTGGATTTAGGGCTCTGGGCCATTCCTGCTGCGAAATTCAAAACTCGCGAAGCGCAGACGATTCCATTAACACCGCCGGTAGTTGCATTACTTCGAGACCGAAAAGAGCGCATCATCTCTCAATGGGTGTTTCCAAGCCCAAAAACGGACGGACACCTAACAGATCCACGAAAAGCTTGGGCAAGGATTTGCGCAAGGGCTGGATTCACTGATACGCGAATACACGACCTTCGCCGGACGTTGGGAAGTCACCTCGCGCTCGCCGGCGAGTCTGCTTACATCATTGGCAAGATACTCGGACATAGAGATCATCGCTCTACCGCCGTTTATGCTCGCCTCACACTGCAGCCCGCACGGGTGGCCATGACTGAGGTTCACCATAGCTGGAAGGAATGTTTATCGCTACCTGCAACTACCTCTGTGACGACAAACTTGCCGCAATCAGATCCAACGAAGGCGGCGGACTCCCGACCGCAAACTGCCGGCGAAATAGGAATGCTAACCGATGCGGAGATGGTGATTGTTCAAGCACGCATAGTCTCGGCGCTTGGAAATGGAGCAACCACGCGCAAAGAGCTATACAAAAAGTTTCCAGGACGGTTTAAGTTAGACAAATGTGAGCTTTCTAGGGCACTCGAAGACCTTCTGTCCCGAGGAATTATTGAGACTTTTCACGACGAACGGAAAACCTACTGTGTTCGATATCGGTTAACGTCATCGGGATGGATGCCGCCTAATATCGCTCCGGAATTGGCGTCATCGATTGCGGTGAGGCATCCAAAGCGAGAGAAGGTTATAGCGACTCCGGACATCGTTGCACAAAAAATTCTTGAAAGTATCGACCAGGGCGGCAATCGAAGGAAGGATTTCTGGCGAAGCCTTCCACGCAAAAGTCGCATTAGTCCGGCAGCAATGAACCGGATTTTGAAGGATCTTCGAAGGCGAAAGATCATTGAGGCATATGCTGTGCGTCCAGGCAGCTCATGTCTAATATTTAAGCGAGCCGAATGATATGGCGGTCTAGGTTGGACGGGTTTCCTAGCGCACACAGGTGCTTACACAGAGGTCGTGCCGCAATGAACATAATTCAATTTCCAAGCACTTTTGAGGAGCCAGACATTCCTCGGCGCACTGTCCGCGAACTTTGCCGCGATTACATGCGCCGGACACTTTCCACCCAAACGCTGGCTGAATCAAAAGCAGCCATTCGGCTGATGAAGACGTACATACTTCCCATTTTAGGAGACTTAGATCAGAGCGAAGTGGACATGGACTCCCTGCGCCGCCTACACGCGAACGCAGCGTATCGAAGTTCAGGTGAAGCAAGAGCCGTTTTGGATCTTGTCTTGGAGGTTTTCTGGGAAGCGGGAAGCGACGTCTAATTGCCCTTCTACTTCTGCCCTGAACCAATACACATACCGATGAACAAAATGATAGCGAACGCAATCAATAGAATAATTTTCAGATGCTCCTGCCAGAGCGGTAGCGGTGGCGTCTCCATCTCATCGTCCGCTATAGATTTGAGCAATGCATAAGTTGCCCGGCAATCGCCGATCGCTGTGTGATCGCCGCCTTCTAGCTTCTGCCATTTGTACTCACCGTTACGTCCAGGCTCACCCTTGTACGTGGCGAAATTGATCATCGCGCATTCGAATGAGGCCCGGAACGAACCGTAAAGTTTGCGCTTCGCTATGGACTGCTGGAGGAGTCGCGAGTCGAACGCGGCATTGTAGGTGACAATGGTTTTTCCACTACAGATTTTCTTGATTCGAGGGAGAAGGTCGGCCATCGTCGGAGCGTTCTCGACGTCTTTGATTTTGATGCCATGGATCGCCGTCGCGTCTCTCGGAATCGATTTTCGAACCGGCTTCACATATGAATTGAGCAGCTCCTTCCCTTCGTGATCGATAATGGCGATCTGAACGATCTCGTCGTTCTCTCCCAGCCCGGTTGTCTCGGTGTCGAGCACGACCCAGTCCCGGCTCGCCATCTTGCGACGAGCCCAGCGAACGACCATTTCTTTGTCTTTCGAGTGCGACATAGCTACAGATTTTATACTTTTGTGACTCAGTCTCAAAGGCTGAATACTTTAGGCTCGATCTTTCCTAATCAAAAAGCAAAACCGCAATGTTGTGATAGCTTTCCAATCCATATGTGCAAGATCAGGCATTTTGGCAGATTTTCCCTCCTAGCTACAATAATCTCCACAGCAAGAGATTTCGGCTAAAAAGGGCCCAAAT
>JAYRNY010000290.1:0-5349 GCA_041911975.1 bacterium
AAAAATGAGCACATATGCCAGTACAAAAGCGGCGCAAATCGCCTCGAGCATAGCCATAAGCCTGAGGGCGTTTTGGCCGCCGCCGCGCCGGGTCAAAAGAAAATTGCCAAGCAGAGCGCCGGCGCCCAGACCGGTCATAACTCCGGCATAGACGACAGAAGCAGCCGGAGTCGTCGCGCCGATCAGACGCAAAAGCTCTCGCTGCCAGACGTTTTGAGCGATAAGCGCGGCGGCACCCGAAAGCACAAAACTGAAAAGCAGCGCGATCTCGATTTTTTTGCGCCCTGTGCCCGGCAACTAAGTCAGTCTCCTCTGCTTTTCACGTTCAAAACCGCAAAACCGGCTCCAAGGGAGCCTCATTTGATTATGCCAGCGTTCGCTCATCGAGGGGGCTATATGACACAGCTATATAAACCACTCATGACATTTATTAGAGGTTAGAATCAAAAGTTGAGTTCCCGGCCCAAGAAAGTCAGCCCGGTTGAGGAAGACGGCAGATGATCATCATCTCCATCACTCTGCATAATTTCATGAGCTACGCCGACGCAACGCTGGATTTGACGACGGTGCCGGTGGCCTGCCTTTCCGGGCAAAATGGCGCCGGAAAGTCGGCCATTCTCGATGCCGTAACGTGGGCTCTCTGGGAATCGGCGCGCGCATCCTCGGACGAACTCATGCGCATCGGGGAGAAAGAAACCTGGGTGGACCTCACTTTCTTGCACGAAAACCGCACCTACCGTGTCAGACGTCAGCGCATGAAAGCTGGCGGAAAGTCAGGCGGCAAGACCACTTCTAAAGGCTCGCTGGAGTTCCAGATACTGCTTAGAGCTGACGGCTGCGGCGAGGAAGAATCAGCGGCTGGCGAGCATGGCGACCTGCACGGCAACGGCAATGGACAGAAAGCGGCGCCGCCGTCTTTGCCGGAGGAGGGCGACACATGGCGCAGCCTGACAGGCAGCAGCATGAAGGAAACGCAAAAGCATATTTGCGAACTTCTGCGCATGGACTACGACACTTTCATCAACAGTGCCTATTTGAGGCAGGGAAAAGCCGATGAATTCACGACTCGTGCCGCATCGGATAGAAAACAGGTGCTTGGTGAAATTCTCGGTTTGTCTTATTTCGAGAGGCTGAAAGAGCAGTCGAGAGATCATGCACGCGCGCTCAAGGTCAAGCGTGAAGCGATGGAGATGTCGCTGACGCGACTTCCGGAATCGGAGACCGAGCTGGAGCAGGCCGAGGGCGACTTGCTTGCGGCGAAAACAGACCTGGAGCGCTTGAGTGAAAAATTGAGCGCGCAGGAAGAGTCTGTGAAAGGTCTGACTGACAGAGTGCAGGAATTGACTCTGAGCAAGCAAAAAATGGAATCGACTCAGACACAGATTGAGGACCTGAGCACTCATCTTGCCGCCATAGAAGAGCGGAGTCTGATGCTTTCAGGAAAGCTCGATTCGATTTCCAAGCTATTAGGAGAATCGCCTGTAATCGAAGAAAAGGCTGCCAAGTACGAGACGCTGAAAGCAACAATTGAGGAGATGGAGCGCAAAGCGCTGCTTCAACAAGACTTGAATACCAAAAGAATGGGTTTTCAGTCCACGCTCGCGCAAATGCGCAGCCGCCTGGAGCTGCAAGTGGAGCACGTGGAAAACCGGCTCAAGGAGCTGGACAAACGCCACAAGAAATTGAGCGCCGAAACGCAAGACTGGCAGAAAGTTCAAAAACAATTCGAAGAGTTTCGCGAGCTGTCTCAGAAGGAAGCGGAGCAATCGAAAAACCAGGAAGCTCATACCAGGCTGAATGAGCGGGCTGCAGAACTGGGCTCGCAAATCACCGAAGAGAAGATCAAGCTGGAAGCGAAGCTGGCCCAAAAAGAATCGCAAGTAACGGAACTGGCTTCCATTTTGACCAGCAAAGAGAGCCTGGATGCGCAGCACCAGTCCATCGAGAAAGAGTCGACTCATCTCGATGCACTGGAAGCTGAATTTGAAATAGTCGAGCAGCGAGGCATGGAGATCAAGTCGGAAATCGAAGCGCTGGATGCTCATGTGACCACACTCGTCGGCAGGCAAAAGGAAAACCTCGAGAAGATAAAAGAGCTGGAGGAGCACGAGCACAGCTCTGTTTGCCCTCTGTGCTGCGCTCCAATCGTCGATCGAAAAGCGGTCATCACCAGATATCTCAAGCAAAACGAAGACATCGACAGCGAAATTGCCGAGACCAAAACCCGCAAGGGCAAGCTGGAAACGGAGCGCGGTGAATTGCGCAAGAAGTATGTCGAGCTGAAAAAACAACTGGAGAATCGCAAGGAGCTGGACAAACGAATCGGCCAGCTCAATGAACGAAGAACGGCTGTTGAGCGAGCAGAGCAAAACTATCAAACGGTGAAAAGCGATGTCGAGCTGTTGAAAAAACAACTGGAGGCAAGCGACTTTGCCCAGGTTGAAAGAGAGTCTCTGATTGCCGTAAAAGCTGAGATTCACAAGCTCGACTTCGACCCGATTTCCTATTCCAGCTTGAAAGGACAGGTGCGCGCACAGCGCCATATCGAGTCTCGCTACAACCAGATGAAGCGCGACATTGCCGACCTAAAAGAACTGGATATGGACCTGCCTGCAAGACAGGAAGAATTGAGCAAGCTGAATGCCGAATTGCAGGGAGAAACATACTGCCAGGAAGAAAGAGAAGCGCTGAAGGCGATCAAAGAAAAACTGGAAGACCTCAAATACAATCGCGACGACCACCTGAAGATGCGGGCGGAGTTGGAAGAACTGGCGCCGGCGCTGGAGCAGGTGCGGGAGTTGAAGCGAGCCCTCGAAGAAAAGCCGCAGCTGAAGAGGGGTCTGGACGAGACCCTCGGTTTGAAGTCAGCCAAGCAAACCCAACTGGAAGAGGCAAAATCCGCATTACTGGCTTATCACGAGCAGGTGGAAAGTTTGCCCCAAAATATTGAAGCGCTGGAATCAGTCAAACCGGAACTGGAAGCACTACGCGTTGAAAAAGAACAAGTCTCCAACCGGTCGGCAATCTTGCAGGCACGCCGGGACGCCCTCCTCAGTGCAATCGTGCAGATGAAGGACCGCCGCCGCGAACTCAAAGATCTCGACCAGGACATCGAAGACTATCTTTTCCTTTCCGAATCATTCGGGCGCAAAGGCATTCAGGCTGTGATTATAGAAAACGCCGTCCCGGAAATCGAAAGCGATGCCAACAGGATTCTTTCGAGACTGTCCGATAACCGTATGCATGTAGCGCTTGTCACCCAGCAAAAGACGAAAGCCGGCTCGATGGTGGAAACTCTTGATTTGATGATTGCCGACGAGATGGGCACGAGAAGTTACGAACTTTACAGTGGTGGCGAGGCATTTAAGGTAAATTTCGCCATCCGCGTAGCCCTCTCCAGACTGCTTGCACGCCGCTCCGGCGCCAAGCTGGAGACATTGATAATCGACGAGGGCTTTGGCTCTCAAGATGAGGTCAGCCGCGACCGTCTGGTAAAAGCGATTCGCTCTATTCAAAACGATTTTGCGCGCATTCTGGTAATCACGCACATGAGCGACATTAAGGAGATGTTCCCGGCTCATATTCAGATAACTAAACTGAACGGCACATCAAGACTACAGCTAATGTCATAATCAAAACCTAGAGGGCATATAGAAAAGGGTGATCCACTAGAAGAGTCATATGAGTTCTCAACCACCTCCCAAGACAGGCAACCGTCTTAGACTGGATATTCAAAGCCAGTTGCCGCCTTACCACATGATCGATCTTGCTTACACTGAGTCGAAGACTCGGCGTGGATGCCTGGTAGAGATTCCCTGGAGGACGAAGAAGCCAGGGCAGATGTTTACGCTCACTTGCCAGTGGGAAGACGGCGCCGAATTACCCGTTTGGTCTCTTTACGAGCAATCCGGTGAAGACTCGAAAATGCACTGGAGCAAACCTTTCGGGTCCGCGGACTTGCAACTGTTATATGACATGGCGGCGATGTCGGCCGTAGAGAACGATGGCGCCAAGATTCCCGACTCTTTGAAGGCGAAAGAAAGCCAGAAACTTGAAGTGACGCCTCCTCAGCCCAGCTATCCGCCACCGGCTCCGGGCGGCGCCGACTTCACGCAAGGGGCGATTCCTGCTTACCAGAACCCTTATGGTGGTTATCCTCCGCCCGGCTATGCCATGCCGCAGCAGATGTATCCGCCGCCCATGCCGGGCTATCCGCCGCCTCCAATGCCGGGTTACCCGCCTATGCCCCAGCAAATGTACCCCGGAATGCCAGGCATGATGCCGGGCATGCCTGGAATGCCTGGTGATCCCAATGCCTGGATGCAGCAAGGTATGGCGCCGGGAATGGCTCCCATGGCTCCCATGGCTCCGATGGCTCCGGCGACACCAGTACCGGCGCTGCCGGCTCCTGCTCCGGCAGTGCCACAAACGGCGACAACTACACCGGTAGGAGACAGCGGCGTCTTCAAACGCATTGACATGAGTCTGATATCGAAGACTCAAACTCTTGATCTGGGCACTTTGCTTCTCAACGCGCATTTAATCAAGCAGACAACTTTGGAAGCAGCACTGAAAATTCAGGGCATGGTCGATGACGGAAAATTAGACCCTGAAATCGCACCGGCCGCGCTTGAACGCTTTCACAGCGAAGGATCTCGCATCGACACTTATTTAAGCGGCGACGTGCTGGAAAAAATGCGCGACAAAGCCAAGCAAGCACCGCAGGCGCCACCACCAAAAACTGCTCCTTCGGCAGCATCTGCACCGACAGGTGAAACAGACAAACCTGCTGCCGCAGCACCTCTCAAGAAAGGGCAGAAGTCGCCTGAAGAGATTCAAAAGATCCGCAATTGCTTCGATCTGCTCAAACAGGCAGGCATCATCACAGACACCGATATCCAGACGGCACAGACAGTGTTGCGCAAACACGGAGGCGACATCGTCGAAATTCTCGTATCGGCAGGCAAGTTCGACAAGAACACATTCGAGGCTGCGCATATTGTCAGACCGCTTATCGATGCCACTTTGATGAAACTCGAACAGGCAATCATCGTGCTCAACTACTGCTGCAGAAGCCGCGTCGATTTCGACACCGCCATCGACGAAATGGGCTGGCAAAATCCACGCAAGCTCAGAACGGATTTGAACCTCGAGAAGTAATAAGTCGTCAGAAGCGAGTGACGCCGGCGCGCGGAGTTCGAGCAAAGCGAGAACGGAGCGCCTGCAAAACAGTAGAGGAGCCTTGCGAGCCCCTCTACGTTCGTTCGGGGGAATTCTGTTGGCACGATGACCGCCCCCAAATAATTTCGAAAATTCCCAGTTAGCCGGCGCCCTGTTTAGCTTTTTGAC
>JAYRNY010000291.1:0-3921 GCA_041911975.1 bacterium
ATCAATGGTCTTGGAAAAGTGGCATCGGGCATGGAACTGCTCAAGCCCGAGAATTTCGACCTGGTCGTCATGATCTTGCTCTTCGGCGCGACCATGTACTTGTCTTCTAAGCTGACCATGAAACAGCCAACTGGCCCGGTTGAAGAGATGGACGAGCAACAGCTCATCCAGCAGCAAACAGCAAAAACGATGCCAATTGCACTTTCGGCAATGTTTTTCTTCATACCATTGCCTTCGGGAGTGTATGTTTATATGGTTGTGTCCAACGTCATTCAGACGTTGCAAACATACCTGGTCATGAAATCGCCCATGCCGGAGTTCGTCGATGTTTGCGAAGGCGATGATGATGTCTCGCCGCCGCCTTCTGAAGGCGATTCGCCCAAGGGCAAAAAAAAAGACGTAAGCGATAGCGGTAAGAACGGCTCCAATAAAGAATCTGCGAAAAGTACAAAGGATTCTGCCAAGAAGAAAACAGAGGATGGAGTCAAGAAGATTACGGTGGAAAGCGACACCGGTGAAACGATAAGTTTGTCAACAGGAAAGCAGAAAGTCAAAAAGAAGAAGAAATAGCTCATGAATCAACTAGACGACAACGCCAGATCCTATTTGGAAAAGATCCTCGCCATCCTGGACATCGAGGCCTCGGTATCGGCTGAGGACATAGACGAGACCACGACTTGCTTCCGTATCGAGTGCCGCCCGGATGATGCGCGGCTGCTAATCGGACGCAACGGCGCCACCCTGGAAGCGCTGCAATTCATCGTCAGACAAATGTGCAAATCCGGACAAGCAGATCAAGGACCGTTTGTTGTGGATGTGCTCGACTACAGAATGCGCCGTCGCCGCAACCTCGAGGACAACGCCAAGAGAGCAGCAGTTGAGGTGCTAAACGGCGAACAAGAGCGCGTTGCGCTGCCGCCGATGAGCCCTTACGAGCGCCGCATCGTGCACAAATACCTGCAGGAAAATTTCGAAGAACTTGCTTCCGAATCCGAAGGCGAAGGTCAAGACAGACACATAGTCATCACTTATCGCGGCATGCCTGAAGAAGGCAGCAAGAAGAAGAAAGGCTCTAACGGCAAACGCAATGTAGAAGCCGAAGATGACGAATACGCCGCCGAAGAAGAAGCATATGGCGAAGAAGCCGAAACCGCAGACGAAGCCTAATTGTAGTGGCGCATTGTCTGCGCCCTTTTTTTGTAGGGACGATGCATAGCATCGCCCGGTTTTGGTTTTTCCGTGAGTGTCGGCGGCTCGCTGGCGTTTGGAAAACTGCGGGAGTGTCGGCGAGCCGCCGACACTTTTTTGTATGATGGATCTAATTGAACCATCAGGAATTGTGCTTTGAGTTATCACGCCCTGACTTGAAAAGAGAAGACACTTTGGTATAGGAAACCGCTGTGGTTCGGTGTCCGAGTTGGTGCTGTGGCGGTATTGCTAATGGGCCTTATGCAACCTGAAAATGCAGAAGTATATTTGCCAAAAGCATTGAACAAGAAACCCTCTGCAAAGCCGTATGTTGTGCCAATTATTATTGGCGCGTTGCTGGGCTGTGTGGCTGCATATTGTTGTGCGTGGATCAGCGCGATGCAGTTTGAGAACTATTCGTTTGTTGCTGGATTGAGCTTTCAACCGCATCTTGTTTCAGAAGCAGAGCGTCTTCGTCGTGAAGCGGCATTGCTGATTGGTGCGCAATCTTTAGTCGACAACGGAATGGATTTTGCTTTTCGTGGCGCAGCTTTCGTGTTTTTCTTTTCATTCGTTTGGAAACAAGCGGAGAAAAAGTTGCAGCTTGCAAATCAAGACCTTGTGTACTTCTTCCTTGGATCTCGCCCGTTTTCTTTGGCCGGATTTTTGAGTTCCAGCTTTTTAGAGATCTGTTTGTTGTCAGTGCTGGGGTTGTTTGCGACAGGTATAACTTGTGCGATTGTGTCGTGTCTGTTTCACATGATGGCGGGTTCTCTATGAAGCGTCTTTCTGTAAATTAGAAAGCAATTCTCGCGAAACGGGACTCAACAATTTTTGGATTTGAAGATTTCAGCTGCGGCTGCAAACTTCTTCTCTTTGAGTGTTGGGGCTGACATAAGGGCCTCCTTCAAATCGGCTAACTAACAGGTTAGTTTGTATGTGTTTGAAACCGGAAACCATCAAGGTGGAAGGTAGTCCTCTTTTGTAGGCGGGTTTACAATTTTGTTAGTTAATTGGGGTTTTTATGGCAAAAACTAAGATTGTCAGCAAGCAGCGAGACGGTGAACTGACCAAAAAGCTGATCATGGATGCTGCCGAGGTAGAGTTTGCTCGGCGTGGCCTCCTGGGTGCCCGCACAGAGGATATGGCAATCGCAGCCGACTGCACGCGGGCCATGATTCACTATTACTTTGATTCAAAGGAAACCCTATATAGGCTTGTGTTGGAGCGCTTGTTCGAGCAGCAGGCTAAAGCGGCGCAGGGCTTCGATATCAATCAAGGAACGCCGGAGCAGGCTCTGACGACCCTCTTGCGCCTAATTATGGTCGACATAAGGAAACGTCCGAACCTTCCTCTAATCGTTCTTTTTGAAGGAGTTCAGAATGAAGGGCGTTTCTATAAACAGTTTGTCGTTTCAGCAATCTATGAACCACTCATAGGCATTCTTGAACGTGGCAAGAAGGAAGGCTCGTTTCGCGCTGATGTAGATCCTGTGCACTCCGCGATCAACATTATTGGAGCCAGCATTTTCTACATAATGTCAAAGAACAATCTGAGCCATTTGTTTGAAGGAACACCTGATTTGCTGGGCGATGAATTGTATGAAAGACACATAGACGAAGCGCTCAGGCTTGTACTTCATGGTGTTTTGAAGTAGCGAAAGCAGCCACCGCCGGCAGTGCTAAGTTATGACTGGCCTTCTTCGCACCAATCTAAACAGGTTGCTCGTCCGAGAGAGTGATTGAAGAAATCGCGCGCGCCAAGCAGTTCTGCGCGGAGTTGGTTTCTTCCTTTTTCGCCGCGGAATGGTAAGACGATTGAGTGTCTAAGCAGGTGCGCAAAGATAAAACAGTAGGCAGGAAGCCGTTTTGCGCCGGGAAGATATTGGGAGAAAAAAAGAAATCGATTGCGGGTGTAATAGTAGTCACGCCAAAATCTGCGTTTTCCGGTTGTTGATGCATTACCAGTGTGAGCTATCAAGGCATCGGGCACGAGAATGCACTTCCAGCCCTTCAGTCGCAAGCGATGACAGAGTTCTGTGTCTTCGAAGTAGAGAAAATACGACTCGTCGAACAAGCCGACTTCTTTGAGCGCGTCCGAGCGCAACAGCAAGTTTGACCCTGAAAGCCATTCGCAATCGACTGTAGGTCCCTGGGCGTCTCGTTTGAGGTACGTTTTTGCCTTGGTGAAGTCAATTACCCCGCGAGCCTGGACGGTTTTTGCCAGGCCGTCGGCCTGATTTTCGACAATACTGGCGCCCAGCGCTGCAGCCTTCGGGTTCGCCCGGCTGACAACGAGCAGCTTGTCCAGAGAATCGACGGGAATGGTCGTGTCGTTATTGAGAAGCCAGATGAGATCGGCGCCTTTGTCGAGGCAGTAGCGCATTCCGGCATTGCAGCCGCCGGCAAAGCCCTGATTGGTTTGCAATCTGAGCAAATTGACGCCTGGAAACTCCTCGGCGAGTTTCTTTCCGTCCTGGCCGTCCGAACCGTTATCGACCAGCAAAATTTGGAAATTTGCTTTGTGTATTTCTTTGAGGGAAGTCAGGCAGCGGCGAGTGTAGTCAATGCCGCGCCAGTGCAGGACTAGCGCCCATACGGACGGCTCTGGCGGCGGATAATTATTCTCAGAAGAGCTCACTTTACTTCTAATACAGTCTCACGGATAAGAGCGAGGCTTGATAATATTAGAGGGAGTTCCGGCGAGTAAAGAGGTTGGTTTGTGTCTGAATCG
>JAYRNY010000292.1:0-5090 GCA_041911975.1 bacterium
AACAAGGTTCACTAGAAACGCGCTAGGACTTTGTTTGAGGTAATCCAGAGAGCTTCAGCTAGATCAATGGAGTCCCGGTAACCAGGTTGTGTTCAAAATCTTTTGGTGCAGAAGCCTAGCCCGGTCTGAACTACCGGGCTAGCAGCTTTTTGAGAAGTGGTGGGGACGCATTGCCTGCGCCCATAAATTGAACGCGCGTACCGCAGACGGCGACTACTGGTTCGTTAGTTCCGGCGGGCTCTCTAGCCGAGTCGACTGAATGCCGCAACAATTTTATGTCGAGCTGACAAAGCGAAAGCCTGGACCTCGCCCAGGCTTTTCTGCTTTCTACGATTTCGCGGCTGCTTTCGTGGGTGATTTTGCCTTGATACGTTTGACGAACTGGCAAATGTCGTCGTACCGGCCGAAAGACGGCACGACATACGTTCCCTGGCAGAGCGGGCGCAATTGCTCGAGCAATTCTTCCGCCAGTTCCAGTCCGACGGCGGCGCCCTGGTCGCCTGCCTTTTCCATTGCTTTGCGCACCTTGTCGGGAATGGTGATGCCGGGTACTTCGTTGTGCAAGTACTCAGCGTGTTTGAAGCTATGCAGCGGCATGATGCCGACAAGAATGGGAATCTTGCATGCGCCGAATTGGTCGAGGAAGTTTGTGAGGTCGCTCAATTGATAGAGCGGCTGCGTCATCGCAAAGTGCGCACCGGCTGCTATCTTCTTGCCGAAACGATCCAGCTCCTGGGCACGATTTTCATGCGTGGGGTTCAAAGCGCAGGCAATTGATAAGGATGTAGGAGTTCCAATCGAATTTCCTGCAATGTCCAAGCCTTGATTTAGTTGGCTGATGATTTTGATCAAACCAACAGAGTCGACATCATAGACCGCTGTTGCATGCACGTAATTGCCGAGTGCGGGGGGGTCTCCGGTGAGGGCAATAACGTTGTGAATACCAAGGGCCTGGCAGCCGAGCAAATCTGCTTGAATGCCCATCAGGTTGCGGTCACGAGTCGTGAAGTGAATGATGGTTTCGATGCCTACTTTCGTAGAAATCAACTGGCAGGTTGCCAGCGACGACATGCGCACACGCGCCATCGGGCTGTCACCCACGTTGATGGCGTCTGCGCCTGCTTCTTTGAGCGTTTCTGCTGCTTGCAAAATCTTCCTGGCGATTGCACCCTTGGGCGGGTCGAGTTCGACACTGACAAAGAAGTCGCCTTTCTTCGGATTTTCCTTTGCTGTAACAAGGCGCGCAGCCAGCGCCGGCAGTTCGCTATGCACGCGCGGCGCTTCTTTGGCTTTCACATCAATGGGCCGAAGTTTGTCTTTTGCCGAGATTAGAGCTTCCGGCTTCATTGCCGGCAGGTCTTGAGCAGTCGAATCTGAAGCCGACTTTTGCGATTCGATGTATTTGTCGAGTTCAGCGCGCATGGCCCTGATGTGGTGCGGAGTTGTACCGCAGCAGCCACCGATCAATCTTGCCCCTGCTCGCACATATGGTTCCACATATGATGCGCAGTAGTCGGGACCCGACATGAATTGATATCTGCCGCCGCTCAAGCTGGGCTGACCGGCGTTGGGCAAGCAAGAGAAATTGAGTTTGGCTGGATCTACGCCTCGTTCTTTCAGAGCGTGCGACATGCGCAGGAGCGAATCGAACACCGGTCCCGGACCGGCACCGCAATTGATACCAATGACGTCTGGTGCATCTTCGCCGAGTTCAACAAAAAGTTTCACCACGTCTTCCGGCGTGACGCCCAGGAGTGTGTGCCCGTCAGGCGAGAAGCTCATTTGCGCGACGACAGGGAGCTTGGAAAGAGAGCGCGCAACACGCACCGCAATAGCAGTTTCCTCCAATGAGGACATTGTTTCGATCAAAAACAGATCGACGCCACCGGCAAGTAGTCCTTCCATTTGCTCTTTGAACGCTGACTTTAGATCGTCGGCTGTGACATCACCGATAGGAGCAAGAAGCTTGCCAGTCGGGCCGACCGAACCGGCAACGAATACAGGCTGCCCACCGACTTCTCTGGCATTACGCGCTATTTTCGCTGCCCAGAGATTGATCTTGTGTGTTTCCCCTTCCAGACCATAATTAGCCAGGCGAAATCGGTTAGCCGAAAATGAATTGGTCTCGATGACATCAGCACCAGCATTGATGTAGTCGATGTGGACCTTCTGTATCTCGTCTGGCTTGGTCAAATTGAGGTGCTCGAAGCTGGCCTCCGGTGATGCGCCGCGAGCATATAGAAGGGTTCCGATGCCACCGTCTGCAAGCAACGGTTTCTTTGCAAGTTCTGTCAGAAAGGGATGCGTCATGGGACTCCGGGGTTGCTTTTTTGGCATAACAGTACTTTGGATGCTTGGTTGCTGATCGGGTGGGTCTGGAAGGAAAATTGTCGTCAAGGTCGCCAATGGTCGCCAATGGTCGCCAGAGCGATAAATGTGGTTCAAGCGCCTTTTCAGCGCCATCGCCCAAAAACACCCTAAAATCGAATTTTAACATGGCGTTAAGGAGCAATGAGGCGGGCGTCTGCCCGAGTTACGGAAGGTGTCAAAGGCACCTGGCGGGCGCATTGCGTCATTTCCGAACAAAGCTTTGGTTGTTCTTTTATTTCGGTTTCTTGTCAAAACCTTCAGATAGGCACAGGGCGGGCTTTTCCCTGATATCATACGGTTCGTATGGACCACAGGCGCGTGCTGCGGTCTTTCTGAAGCCGCGCTAATATTCAGACCAATTGGAAACCAGTGACAGCCGACCCTAATCTCATCCGCAATTTTTCGATCATCGCCCATATCGACCACGGTAAGTCGACTCTGGCCGATCGCCTATTGGAATACACCGAAACCATCGCCAAGCGCGACATGCAAGCTCAAATCCTGGACACGATGGATATTGAGCGCGAGCGCGGCATTACCATCAAAGCGCAGCCGGCGCGCATGGAGTACAAAGCGAAGGACGGCAAAGACTACATTTTGAATTTGATCGACACGCCCGGACATGTGGACTTCGGCTACGAAGTGTCGCGCAGTCTGGCAGCGTGCGAAGGCGCTCTTCTTGTCGTCGACGCCAGTCAGGGTGTTGAGGCGCAGACTCTGGCAAACGTTCACCTTGCTGTGGAGAACAATCTGGAGATTGTCCCCATCATCAACAAGATCGACCTGCCGAGCGCGGAGCCGGAACGCATTCGTGCCGAGATCGAAGAGGTAATTGGGTTGGACGCGAGCCATGCGGTTCTTGCATCTGCGAAAAACTACATCGGCATCGAAGAGACGCTGGAAGCAATCGTCAATTTTATACCGCCTCCGAAAAACACTGCTACTGAGCGTCTCCGCGCACTGGTCTTCGACAGCTACTTCGAAAGCTATCGCGGCATCATCGTGTATTTCCGCGTCAAAGACGGTGAAATTCGCATGGGCGACAAGATTCGCTTCATGGAAAATAATTCCGATTTCGAAGTCACCGAATTGGGTGTCTTGAGACCACAGCAGGTGAAAGTCGACAGGCTCGGTCCCGGGGAAGTTGGCTATCTGGCTGCGTCAATCAAGGATGTCGCCACACTAGTGGGCGACACCATCACGCACTCGGAAAAGCCGAATAAAGAGGCTCTGCCAGGCTACCGCCCTGCCAAACCGATGGTTTATGCCGGTCTCTATCCGGTCGATAACGAGCAATATCCGGATCTCCGTGAGGCATTAGAAAAGCTTGTTTTGAACGATTCCTCATTGCAATTTGAACCGGAAACATCTGAAGCGCTAGGCTTTGGATTCCGTTGTGGTTTCCTTGGTCTCTTGCACATGGAAATCATTCAAGAGCGTTTGGAGCGCGAATACGATCTGCGCCTCATCACTACAGCTCCGTCTGTCGTCTATCGCGTGACGAAAACTGACGGCAGCGTGCACATGATTGAAAACCCTGCTCATCTTCCAGATCCGAACTATCGCGAGATGATCGAAGAGCCGTATGTGACTGCCTCTATTATGGTGCCCAACGATTTTGTTGGACAAATAATGGAACTCTGTCAGGGACGCCGCGGTATTTTCCAGGACATGAAGTACCTCGATCCGCGACGAGCCATGCTGCACTACGAGCTTCCGCTGGCGGAAATCATCACGGACTTCTTCGATCAACTGAAGTCGCGTTCGCGCGGATATGCCAGTCTCGACTACCATTTCAACGAGTATCGTGAATCGAATCTCGTAAAGCTGGATATCCTGATCGGTGGCGAGCCTTGCGATGCACTTTCCGCAATTGTGCACCGTGAACGCGCTGCGAGTTATGGCCGCCTTCTGGCAGAAAAATTAAAAAAACTAATTCCGCGCCAGATGTTCGAAGTGCCAATTCAAGCGGCAATCGGAGGCAAAATAGTTGCCCGTGAAACAGTTTCAGCCCAGCGCAAAGACGTGTTGTCCAAGTGCTATGGCGGTGACATTTCGCGTAAGAGAAAGCTCCTGGAGAAACAGAAAGAAGGTAAGAAGCGGATGAAATCCGTCGGACGGGTGGAAATTCCGCAGGAAGCATTTATGGCAGTACTCAAGCTTGAGGAAGACTAAGTGCCCGCGCGCAAATCAGGCGGCGAAGAGAAGCCGAAAAAATCAGCACCAGCCAAAAAATCTGCGGCAAAAGCGGATAATAGTACTGCCTCCAAACCCAAATCGAGCGATAAGCCTAAGGCAAGCGATAAACCGAAAGATTCTACTAGCAAAAGGGCTGACGCCAACGACAAGTCTTCAAAGAGCTGCGCAGCCAGTGCATATTCTGAGCATGGCTGTGAGAGAGAGCACTTGGATGCGCA
Source organism: bacterium (assembly GCA_041911975.1). GTDB lineage: Bacteria > Cyanobacteriota > Vampirovibrionia > Obscuribacterales > Obscuribacteraceae > QKMZ01. The sequence goes on from JAYRNY010000292.1 coordinate 4,788, forward strand.
AAAACTGGTCTCTGCTGGTGGCGGCGATCCAGATCAACTTTTCGAAGATTCTCGTATATTCAAAATGCTTCAGGGGCAGCGATTGTCTCCTGAAGAAGCGCGTGAGTCGGCTGTCAATCAGCGCAATCTGCTGATTGCGTCCTGGCACAGCAGAGACGAACTTTATCGCGAACTGTTTGGCGAACCTAGATATGTTACGCCGGGCCCGTACGCACCTCCGCCTGTGCTCAAACCTGAGGATGTAGTTCTTCCTGAAGAACAAAAAGAAAGAGGTGAAACCGGAGATCCCGGTGATCCTAATCT
>JAYRNY010000293.1:0-9132 GCA_041911975.1 bacterium
AATTTCAAGGTTGTAAGCGCTTTGAAATCCTTGAACACAGAAGCTCTTTCGTCATCTATCGCCAGTCGTTTTACACTCAATCTCTTTAGATTGGCAAGTTTCGCGAGCTTGGAAATGCCGGTGACAGTAACACGTGTATCGCTGATGTCCAGCCATTCCAGACCGGTGATGTCGGTAATCGCGTTAATGCTTTCATCATTCACGCCGCTATTGTCGAGCAAAATGAGATACTTCAAATTCCTGATTGCAGGCAAATCTTTGACTGATTTCGTCTCGCACTGTGTGCTTGTTAAGTCGAGAAGTTCCAGCTTCTCCATCGGTGCCAGGTAGTGCAAACCGCTGTCTATGGGGTTGCACTTCAGGCTGAGCGTTCTTACATTGTTATTGGTTGCCACCAATTGAAGATCTGCGCTCAGCAAACCAGATCCATTCAGCTCCAAACGCTCCAGTTTGCCAGGTAGTTTGTCGAGCATTGAGTGGGGAATGTTGCATTGATGAAGCTTCAATTCAACGAGATTGCCATCGTTGATAATCATTTTCACTTGTGCGTCACTCAGACTCGTCTTAGTAAAACTGAGGGACCGTTCGCCGCTGGCTAAGGCTGGATGCTGGTTGGCCGGGAGGTTCTCTATGTGATTGCCACGGCTCATGATCAGTCCTGCAACCGCGACGAGGGTGGCTGCAACGACGAGAGCTGCAGGCAAGAGGAATGTTTTTCTTTTTGGTGGTTCGTGTGTTTTTTCTTCCCTGTGTTCTGACTGCAAACATGAGGACAGCGCTTGTTTCAGCTCTGATGCAGATGAGTAACGATCCTCAGGATTTTTCGCCAGCACCTGTCTGAGAACTTTCTCCAGACCAGGCGAAAACTCGCGTCCCAGCGCCGCCTCCATTAGCGACGGAGGTGTCTGCTGGATATGCAGGTAGAAGGTTTCCACTGCCGTTTTTCCAACGAAAGGCGGGGTTCCTGTCAAGCTTTCGAATAGTGCGCAGCCGAGACTGTACAGATCTGAGCGCTCAGTCACTTTCTCTCCGCGTGCTTGCTCTGGGCTCATATAGAGTGGGCTGCCAATCATCTCGCCTGTGCGCGTCAGAGCCGGTGCGCCGATGACGGCGTCAGCCGCTTCAATCTTTTTAGCGATCCCGAAATCAAGCAAAATAGCTTTGTTGCGTCCGGCGTCACTAACAACCATGATGTTGCTCGGCTTTATATCTCGGTGTAAAACCCCTTGCGTGTGAGCATGCTCAAGGCCGTCCAGCAACTGAGTAAATAGATCAATAGCTTGAGCCGGGGATAATACTCTTTCCGCAATCAATTTTGAGAGTGGCGATCCGCTTACATATTCCATGACTATAAATGGCTGATTGAGCCAGATTCCGAAGTCGGAAATGCGGGCAAGATTAGCATGATCGAGGGCGGCCATGGTTTTCGCTTCGTGTTGAAAACGTGCGGCTAGCTGTTCGTTGAGGTAGTGTGATGGAATTACCTTGAGGGCAAAAACCTTGTCGAGCAAAATCTGTTTGACTTTGTAAACGGTGCCCATGCCGCCTTTGCCAATCTCTTCGAGAATTTCATATTTGTCGGCGAAAAGACTACGCAGAGAGTCCTCACCCTGGTAATCTTCCAGTTTTGTGCCGTCGTTCGGACAATAAGCAATGGCATTAAATACGGTATCACAGCGCGGGCACTTGCGCAGCGATGTTGGTTTGAGACTCGGTTGCAGGTGAAGAGTGTCGTCCTGCTCCATCATTTAATCCTTGATCCTGAAGTAATTTATACCCAGGTACGAGATTTGGGGTGAGATTACTCTTCTTGCGTGTCGGCAGCTTTTTGACGTTCGGGTTTTGATTTTTCATCCAATAACCATTCCGACCGCTTGTAACCGGATCCCTTATTTATTAGAAAGACGAATTCGCGGCATGTCTTGCAGCGAGTCAAGAAATTATGTGCATCGCCTTCGTCGAGTCCATTAATTCGTCGTACATGAATGTCTTTCAAATGCGGCAGCGCTGCCAATCTCATAATTCCTTCACGGGTTAATTTTGTTCCACTCAGGTTGAGATAACGCAAGCCGGACATTTGCAACAAAGTGTCTACCGCTTTATCGTCTATGGGATTGTCTGCCAGCACGAGTTTATGCAGTTTTTTGATACCCAGCAGGTGTTTGACACCCATAGAGGTCAGCATGTTGTCGCTCAGGTGCAGGGTCGTAAGACTGGGACAATCTTTCAACTGAGTGATCTCATCATTGCCGAGATTAAGTTCATTCAGCATCAAGTTGCTGAGGTGCGGTATGCGGCTCAAATGCGCAATTCCTTTGCCGGTTACCTTGGTGTTATTGAGTGACAGTTCCACCAGGGCAGGCAGGTGAGAGACTGCCTCAGCCGCTTTGTCATCGATGTGATTGCTGTTGCTCAAATAGAGTGTATCGAGAAGGGGCAAGGCATGGAGCTCACTGATCCCGTGCGCTCCGCATCTGGTACTGGCAAGATCGAGCAGATGGAGGAATTTTAGTGATGAAAGCTGCCTGATTCCCCTGTCGGTGAGTGGATTTGAATTCAGAGACAGCTCTTTTAGATGGCGATTTTTGATGATAAGTTTTATGTCCTCATCCTTGAGACCAGTCTCAGTCAAACGAAGGATTTCCACAGAGCCCGACAAGTTGCCCAGCATACTGTGCGGAAAGCGTGCATTCATCAGACCGAGTCGGCGCAGGTTCTTGTCTTGCTCGATGAGTTCTACGCGTTTCTGTTCCAGAGTTTGATCTCGCAGAGCCAGTGAGGATTCCCTGCCTGTGATTGGTACATATAGCTTCCGTTTTTCCCTAGGCGGTGTGAAGTGGACGGGAGCATAGTCTGCCTCCGCCTCTTTTAATCCATCCTGCTGCTTATCGCTAAAGGCGGAGTCGACAACGGACAAAAAGGTATTCGCCAGTCCGATTTTGTCTTCGTCGGTGACTTTTTTGTCGGCGGTTTTCACACCTTGCGTGCTCACGTAGGCGATCAGCGAAACTACCATTACAAGTGCCATTGCCGCCAGTATCAATACAGTGCGTGAGGCGGCTGTCGACGCGCAAGCCGCTTTTTCTTCCACATCGTCGTCATTTAGCTTCAAAGACAGTGCTAAAGCGCGTTTTGTCTCCTCGGCGCTCTGATAACGCTCGCCTGGATCTTTGCAAAGCAGCTTGCGGACGACCCTTTCCAGCCCGGCTGGAAAGTCTTTGCCGAGCGATGCTTCTTTCAGCGTGGGAGCAGGCTTCTCCATATGCATAATGAGGGTGTCGACGGTCGAATTCCCGATAAAAGGAACCGTGCCGGTCAGACATTCAAACAGTGCGCAGCCGAGGCTGTACAGGTCGGAGCGCTCGGTGAGCTTTTCACCGCGAGCCTGCTCGGGGCTCATATAGAGCGGGCTGCCGATCATCTCTCCGGTGCGCGTAAGTGCCTGCGCTTTGCTGCTGTCGAAATCATCATCGTCAAGTTTTTTGGCGATGCCAAAATCGAGAAGAATTGCTTTACGAGCGCTGTCACCGTTTCGCGGCTGCATAATCATAATATTGCTTGGTTTGATGTCTCTGTGCAGCACGCCTTTTTTGTGAGCATGCGAAAGCGCGTTCAACACTTGAGCGAATATTTCGATCGTTTCTTCGATACTCAACGTGTCTTGCGAAATCAGCTTGTTAAGCGGTATGCCGTCAAGAAATTCCATGACCATGAAGGGCTGATTCTGATAGATCCCGAAGTCCAGAACGCGACCGAGATTCTCGTGGTCGAGTGCGGCCATTGTTTTTGCTTCATGCTGAAACCGGCTTATTAAGACGTCATTGAGCGATTCTGCAGGTATAACTTTAAGAGCGCAAATCTTATCGAGCAGAATTTGCCGCGCGCGATACACCGCGCCCATGCCACCACTGCCGATTTCATCGAGGATTTCATATTTTCCCGCAAAAGGCGCCTTGGTTTTGTCCGATTCGACTTCGCCATTTGCTTCTTCCAGCTTGGTCCCATCGGCCGTGCAAAAGGAGATGTTGCGCTCGTAGAAAGCTTTGCATTGCGGGCACTGCAAGAAAGCATCGTCGGAAGCGGCTGATTTCAAACTGCGCGAATTTTCCTGGTTCATCACGATGTAAACGCATTTTGGTGAGAAGATTCAATCCTCCGAGACTTTATACCCGGAAGATACCTCTAAAACTGGAAATGGGGGCAAGGCAAAAAAGACTAGCTGGAGTGTGTGTAACAGCCCCTGTATGGTTTGGCGCCGAGCTAGTTACCTTCCAGCTCGGATTCGATTTCATCCAGCAACTTTCGGTCGGTTGCTGATAGATCAGCCCTTTCCAGCAAGTCAGGACGGCGTTTCAAAGTGCGCATCAATGCCTGGCGGCGACGCCATGTCGTTATTGCTTTGTGGTCCCCGCCCCGCAATATTTCCGGCACCTCCATGCCGCGAAACTCAGGCGGTTTTGTATACTGCGGTGCTTCCAAGATGCCGTCGGAAAATGACTCTTCATGCACGGAAGCAATCTTGCCGAGTACGCCGGGAATGAGCCTGCCGACAGCGTCTATAACTACCAGTGAAGCAAGTTCCCCACCGGTGAGGATGTAGTCTCCAATGCAGACTTCTTGCGTGGCCAGAGTTCTTATTCTCTCGTCAAAACCCTCATAATGACCGCAAATGATGGTGATATCAGCGTGCTGCGAGAGACTTTGCGCGGTTTCTTGTTTGAACGGTTCTCCCTGGGGGCTCATCAGTAAAACCGGCATATTGCGCTGTTTTTCATCGTCCTGGATGTGTTCGCAGATCGACTCGTAAGCGGCGAAAAAAGGCTCTGGTTTCAGCACCATGCCAGCCCCTCCGCCATAAGGCGTATCGTCCACCTTCTTGTATTTATCCGGGCAAAAATCGCGCGGGTTGTATGTTTTTACGGCCAGTCTGGCCGCCTTTATGCCGCGCCCGATTACGCTCACCGAGGTGTACGTGGTGAGCAGGTCTGGAAAGAGCGTGATGACGTGGAATGTGAGCAAGACAACGAGAACGAGAACTAGAACGGCAAGCGAAAGTTTGAGTGTATCAGACTGAGTATATTAAAACATATAGTAAAAACATGAAGAAAAAGCAGAGGCAGGAAGGGGGAAAAGCAGCCGGACCTTCAGTCATTGCTGACCTCGGATCCGGCCGCTCCCTACCCTCTAGACTCTGCTAGAAGCGAGCTGTTGCGAAGCTTAGCCCGCGTCCCTGTCGCCGCCGTCAATCTTCATGGTAGCCACCATGAACATGCTGACGCACGCACCAACCCAGCCGATCCAGCCGAGGGTGTAGGCGATGGCGCCGGTTGCGAAGGCGCCGAAGGCTGCCAGGAAGATCTTCTGCAGGGCAGTCTTGTTGCCCTTTTCGAAGATCGACAGCAGAAAAGCGGCGCCGAAAGCGATCAGGGCATAGGGTCCAGAAGAAGCACCAGTGAGTGGCTCCGGGAAGGTCGAGCCCACGAGGAAGACTACACCGACTGTCCAAGCCAGCCAGTACAGCAGGTTTCCGACTTTGCGCATATGTTCTCCCGAGAAGACGCGGGGCACGAAGAAGCGCCATAAAAGGACGCCTCAATCGTGCCCCGTTCTCGAAGTTGGGAATGTGATTGCAACGAGGACATCTGGGGATGGTTGGCCGTTGTTTTTTATGTAGGCCTGAACAACCTGCGTTGACTCATTGCGTGCTCTTTTAGTCAGGCATAGAGGCAACCTGCAACGACAGCCGTTCTGGCTGTGTGCACGTTCAACTCGGATTGCCTTACTTGACCGTTTTGGGGTCGAGAGCCTCGATGGCATGGCGCAGCTGCAGCGTTGCTTCCGCGTCGTCCGCGTGCAGTTCGCTGGCCGGAATCGGCTTGCCGATCACGACCTTGACACCGCGGCGATAGAATGGGAAGAGCAGCATCGTCAGGGTGTACTGAATCGGGCGCGGGAAGCGCTGAATCCACTTGCCCGGGTAGGCCCCGTAGCGAGCGTAAGCAGGCATCAGCCACACGTCCTTACCCAGTTCCTTCGCAGCTTGCTTGACGATTCGGACTGCGCCGTCTTTGAACGGCAACATGGTGGGTTCCATGTTGGTCAGACCTTCAGGCAGAAGGACGAGGTTTTGCCCCGTCGTCAACACCTTGGTGGCGGCAGCGCGCGCACGAACACCGTTGTCACGGATGCTGTCGTGCGCGACGAATGCGCCCCACGGCCCGACGATGTGCGCACCCAATCCCCACCCGAAGGTGAAGACCGTTTCGTGCGCCATGTAGCGGGCCTTGCGATTGATGACCAGCGGGATAACCGCCACGTCGACTCCGAAGGGGTGATTGGACGAGTACATGAACGGTCCGGGGACCGAATCGAGATTCTCGCGACCAACCACCGTGATCTTGCCCACCTGGAGAAAGGTCATGAACTTTGCGAAACGCTGCAGTCCACGCAGGCCTTTGTCCGTCGGCGGAGGCGCCAGAAAACCGCAGGTGGAGAGCTGTTTCGTGTACTCTTTCCAGCGCTTGATGCGCGGAGTCACGACATACATCCACACCAGGCTGAGCGCCAATAGACTCACCGCTGCAATGGCGATGATAGTTGTGATACTCATAGTCCTGATTCCTTGCTAGTTTGCAAGAAACAGAGGCGCCGACTTACAGCTTTTCAGCCTTGTCGAGCAGCTCCTGAATCTTGGCCCGCATGAATTGCGAGCACTCATGTGGGTCTTGGGGCAGCGAGGAAAAGGGAATCGGCTCGCCAATCACGACGGTGGCGCCGTAATTGCGGAACTTGTTGACGGTCTTGGTGCCGTCCGGATTCTTCGTCACATCAACCCACGAGCGGAACTTCTTGAGGGGTGGTATGACGCACGCGAGAGCCCCTACCGCACGCTGGAAAAGCGAGGCGTGCTTCGGATCGCGCTTGTAGTGAATCGCGGCGGGAAGGAGTGCAACGTTCTCATCCGAGCCCAGCTGTTCGACAGCCAGGGCCAGGGTGCGAGCCGCTCCCGTTCTGAAGTCCTCCGGACGCAGCACGTTGTCGTAAACGAGCTTGCCCTGGGGGAAGAGCAGCAGGCGAGTGTGGGCGGACGAGGCCAGGTAATTGGCAGCCGCCTTGACGACAGCCGCACCCTGACCAGGCTTCGCCGAACCACCTTCGACCTTGGCGGCAATGGTGCCGACCCAGGCAGCGATGATGGCGCGGGCGCCCTTCACTTCAGCTTGCTTTGCGATTTGCGTGTAATGACACGGCAAGGCCGTGCGCGTTACAGCAAAGTCCATCTGGAAGGTGTGGTTGGGCGCGATGAGCAGCCTGCCGTTGTAGCGGGCGTTTCTCTTGCCGACAACCTTCACTGGTCCGACCACCAGGAAGACAATCAACCGGGTGGCCATCTTGAAGACGAGACGCGCGAGGAAGGTCGGTGGAGGCGGCAGGTAGCCACCTTCCAGCAACTTTCTGGCTTCGCCTTTCCAGAAGCTGTAGCGTTTTGCAACGTACAGTCCCAGTGAGGCAACAGCCAGGCCGACAGCCAGCCAGACCCAGTGGTCCGCCAGCACGGCCAGAATGTTTTCGATATTCACAGCTTGATTCCTCCAAATTTGGAGTTACTGGTAAGACAAGCCGTGCTTGGTAAAACACGGCTCTCTTGCAGGTGAGGAGTTACTTGTCGGACGCAGGCGCGCGAGCGCGCACCCGCCCCCGTGCGAGACTCAGTAGCTGAGAATCGCCTTGATAGCGCCCTTCACGTTCGATACGCGCAGGGACTGCGTGGGCTTGCCCGAGTCGCCGTCGATGTTCGGGATAACGGGTCCCGAAGACTCGATCGTCAGCTCGTCGGTGCGGAAGCGGTTGTAGTGCCGGCTGTTTTCCGGCCTGCCGAAGCTCATCGCCGCGGCAAATCCGATCAGCTGCCAGGTGTTCACGCCGCTGATGACGACGACGTCGAGCAGACCGTCGGAGGCGTTCGCCCCGCGGCTCAGCGCTGACATCATCGGCGGTGTCACGTTGAGAACGAACACCGCAGCCGCGTCATTGTTGATGACCTTGTCTCTCGACGTGAGACGGAAGTGCAGAGCACCCGGAGCAAGGCAGGCTCGGGTGACGCGCACCACGTAGGTGAGCTTGCCGAACCAGCGCTTGAAGAAGGGGCTCGCTTCCGAGATGGCGTCCGACACCTTGCCCAGACCGAGCGCCACCAGCTGATACTGGGTGTGCTCCTGGCCGCCTGCGTCCGTGTAGACGAGCTTGACCATGTCGACAGGCTGCGATGTGCCGTTGAGCACCATCTTCGCGAACTGTTCGACAGTCGGGTTGGCGTAGAACGACCGGGCAAACAGGTTGCCTGTGCCGCCGGGGTAGACGGCGAGGATGGCGTCCGTGCCGATCAGTCCTTCCGCCACGGCGCGAACGGTGCCGTCGCCGCCGAAAGGAATCACCACATCGGCGCCCTCGAGAGTAGCCTGGTGAGCCAGTTTCGTTGCCGAACCGGGCTCTGCCGTGGTGTGGGCGACGGTGACCTCGATGCCCTGGTCACGCATGATTTGAGCGAGCCTGGTCACGGTGGGAACCTTGGCCGAGCCGCCCTTCGGATTGAAGACAATGGTAACTTTGCGTGGTCGCATCCGGAGACTCCAGAGGCCTTGCGCAGTGAAGAGTGCCATCTCCTGCGCGCAGCCTCCTCTGCGAGAGCATGATTTGGGTTAAGAAAGTCCTGCTCTCTGAGTCATGAAAAGGAACCTGCGGCGATTGGTCCGACGTGCAAGCGCACGCCGGAGCCGCAGATCATTACCCTCAAGGGTGGACGCACTGGGCACTTGCTGGCGTCCACGGTAGAACCAATTGAGGGAAGGGACGCGAACGCCGCGCCCCCGAGTAGATTCAGCGCGCCTTTTTCAGGGACGCGTGACGAAGTTCCACTGCGTAGAGCTCGAGAACTTCGCCTTTCTTCCACCAGAGCGGACGCACGTAGTGGTACGCGCCGTCAATCCTGGTGATGTAGCCGTAGCGCTGTTTCTTGCGCTCGCCCCAGGAGATGTCCTTGCGGAGTATCTCCACGCGGTCTCCCACGCGATAGGGCTTGCGGCGATTTCTGATGCGGTTCATGTGACGATTTCCGAGGTTGTGGTCCAAGCT
>JAYRNY010000294.1:0-3574 GCA_041911975.1 bacterium
ATCTCTGCCAAGACGAGATGAATACACTGTGTCAGTACTACGCATCCAAAGGGCTGCCGACCTTGGGAGGACCAGTCACGGTTCACGATGTTAAGTGTAAACGGTCCGCAGCTTTGAAGAAATCCGGCGCCAAGTGATCTAGACGCCTATTCTTCTGTTCATATTTGGTACGATCACTCCTCAATGGAATCAAGGCGTTCGATTTCATGACATTATCGCGGGGGATGTCCAAATGCTGCGCCAGTTGTTAGCTGCTTCGTCTATTTTGCTTGCCCTGCCTACATCTACCTATGCAGCCGGCGATCAGCAGTGGGTAAACGCATGCAAGAGAGCGCAGCAAGCCGCCCAGCAACAGCGTTTTGCAGAAGCAGAGACCCTTTACGGCGAGGCAATGACGGAAGCAAAGAAATTTGGAGCAGACGGCAGTCGTGTGGGCATCACGACAAGCGGGCTGGCCGCTCTATACGAATACAAAGGCGACTATGCAAAGTCAGAATCGCTCTTCACACAAGCACTGGCTATTGAAGAGAAGACTCTCAGCCCAGATAGCATGCACATTGCCACTTGCCTCAACAATTTTTCGAGCTTGTACTCCCGCATGGGAAAACCGTCGCAAGCAATCAAATACTCCGAGCGTGCGCTGGCGATCATGCAAAAGATTCGCGGAGAAAATTCTCCGGAAGTCTTGATGATAAGACAGAATCTCGCGGAGTTGAGATCGCAAGCCGGCGGAGACTCTCTTTCCGAGCTGAAAGAGACCCTGGCAAAACGTGAGGCTCAGTTTGGACCAGAACATGCCGACATTGCCCAGAGTCTAAATAATCTCGCTCAATACTACTTCAAGCACGGGAAATATGCCGAGGCCGAACCACTGTACAAACGCTCCTTGAGTATGTGCACTAAGTTGTTGGGTCCGAAAGATCAATACACTCTCACGGCGACCCAAAATCTTGGCTCTCTTTATTTAGCAGAGAAGAAATTCGATCTTGCAGAACCCCTTTTGAAAAACGCATTAGAAGGAAGAGAAAGCGCCCTCGGTAAGGAACACCCTGATGTTGGACAAAGCCTTATGGAGTACGCGAAGCTGCTTCGAGAAACTGGACGCACAGGTGAAGCCACCAAGCTCGAACAAAGAGCAGCCAATCTCAAATAAATAGATGCCACGCTCAAACAGATAGGGACGGCGATTATAGATATAACCTTTAGGCAAAAACCAACTAAGCGCCGGAAGAGCCACAGGTTGGCGCTTTATTGCCTGTCACTGTTCTGTCACGGATCTGTCGCCCTTCTATCACGGGAAAACCGCATGATGGGTGCATCCCCCACGAACCAACGATTGTGGTTGACCAACCAACGATCAAGTCGGGTAAACGAATCAAGCGTTCACTCAAAACAGACCGGGTTGCACGACGTTCTTATCCTATCAATTGGAGTACTTTACTATGGAAGAATTCACTGGAGCCGTTTTCAATGACTCGATGCACAATTACAGACGCGCTGGTGACGATCTTGCTCAAACAGGAATGGGCTTGTGGCACGCCGTTGAAGGTCTCTGGGAAGCAGGCACCGGACTGGTGGGCACGGTAGGTCGTACGATTGGTGGTACAGCCGAACTGGCAGCAGCCGGCATCACATTCCTGCCGGAATTGGTGATCGACGGAGCCGGCATGGCAATTGACGGCGCAATCGACGCCGCTGTCGCCTCTCGCGTTGCACCGGAGTGCAGAGTGGACAGCGCAGACAGAGCTGATGCGCGCAGCGTGGGACAGACAGTAGGAGCAGCAGCAGCACGAGCCGCTGAAAGATCGTCAGACAGCTATACGGTACAAGCCGGCGACAGCCTCTGGAAGATAGCGGCAGACAGATATAGAGATGCTCACGGCGGTCAAGTAGATAATCGAGCGGTCCTTGCAACAGTTCAAGAACTGAAGAGCAGATACGGAGAAGTAATTCACCCTGGAATGGAAATCTCCTTCAGACGCGACCGTCAAGGCGCTTAGTCAGCAATCCATTTAGCGCGTGCAAGCGGCTGTTCAAGTCAACTGGACAGCCGCTTTCTATTAGTCTGCTTTCAATAATCCGCTGGTTGACAGCAAAATTGATGGCTTAAGCAACCTTCCTGTTAGTTTTTCCAAATTCGCGGAATAATTACTCTTTCGCCCTCCTGATACAGGGAATTCTGGTGCAGACTGACTCTCAATCAACATCATTCAAAGACGAATCGATTGATAAATTTGACTTCTCGATCGTAGTTGCGCTGGTCAATCATGGTGGACACTGGGAAGAGTCGATTCGTAGCTGGACCAACGAGCAGGATTACCCGCGCGACAGATATGAAGTAATTGTCGTAAGCAATGGTAAGCGAGCTTGTGAAGATGGCGTCAAGAAGCTTCTTTACACGCAAGACTCACTTTTGACCTGCGATCTCACCGCCGAGCTGGACATCTACGATTTTGGCATCAGAGCGGCGCATGGGAAGTATGTCTTTCTTGCTGAGGCGCATTCAGTGGGTGTGCCGGACTGCCTCTTAGAGATGATGAAATATCTCGTCGAGACAGGCAGGCCTGGCGCAATGTGCCAAAGCTATGGAGCCTGGAATTCTTATGTGGGAGAACTGCAAGAATTAGTCTTCCAGGAAGAAAATGCTGAATTCGCAGCCGGCGATCACTGGCATCGAATCGCATTGAGAGGCACTGCGATTCGCAAATCAGTCTACTTCGAGTATGGTGGTTTTGCAGGTAAGTACACCATGTTTGGTGACCGCTGGTTCGACATTGAGCTGTTTCGCCAAAATGTCAGATTAGGCTTCGCTCACAAATCAGTCGTGAAACACTGGAATGTTTCAGGATATGCACATCTAGAATCTGCAGTGCAATTGTTCACATACGGCGAATGCGAGTTTCGCGATGATTACTCAGAGGATTTTTGTTCTCCCTATATTGGCATATCGATTCCGTGGAGAGAGCGGTTTTCATATGACCCCACCCTTTCGCAATTGAGACTCTCAGCACTCAAGCAGATTTTCACTAACCGTGTTCGCCAGCCGAGATTGTGGAAAAGTGCTATTTCAACAATTCCCTTCTTGATTGAGGCGCAGATTTACAAAACATTTGGTGTGCGACTCAATCGCATGAGCAAGCATGGAATCGCGCAGTGCAAAAAACTTGCAACTTGGTTTTTCTATGCTTTGAAAATGATGAAGCTTGCCAAAATATCATTCCAGAAGTACTTTCAATTGAGTTTGGTTGACTACTTCCGCTACGACTACATTGAGAAAACTCGTCCTGCCATAAAATGCGCATCGCGCTTGACTTTTCCGATGGACCGAGATCTCGGCGATCATCTGATTGGTTTTCATCCTGTCGAAACGAAAGAGAATGGTGAACACTTTCGCTGGACAGCGCCGGTGGCGATCATCAATACAAAACTGCCGGTCGGCAATTATGTCATCGAGCTGGAGGATGCAAATTGCCGTCCGCTAATCCACCCGCCGCATCTGACGCTGTTTTTCAATAATACCGAACTACAAAGAATTCCATCCGAAGCAGGAAGCAATGTTCTCAGCTTCAAAGTC
>JAYRNY010000295.1:0-2316 GCA_041911975.1 bacterium
ATTTGTTCGACGGCTCCTTCCACGATGTAGACTCCGATGAAATGTCCTTCCGTATGGCAGGCATTCTGGCGATGCGCGACGGCTTGGCTAAAGCACATCCCTTCATCCTCGAGCCGATTGCCGAAGTGAAGATCCACATCCCGAGCCAATACACCTCGGGCGTGCTCTCGCAAGTCACCGGCTTGCGCGGTCAAATTCTCGGTTATGGTCCCAACCCCGAACGTCAGGGATGGGATGAAGTAACCGCCAATGTTCCGCGCGGCGAACTCTGGGATTACATCATCGAACTGCGTACCTTGACTCAGGGTCTCGGTTATTACACCTGGAAGTTCTCACACCTGTCGCAAGTGCCGCCGCAACTCTCGCAAGAGCTCATCTCTCAAGCGACTGCAGCAGCCGAATAAAAGAGCGCGCAAAACGAACGCCGTCTAGTCGGGGAGTCGATAGCGGCTCCCCTGCTTTTTAGGTGCGTTAGAATCTGAATTACAAACCAGATCTTGGTCGGATCCGCTCCTTAGTGCTAAGATCCCCCAACTGCAAAATTTTTTTGTCCAGATTCGTTATGAGAAGGAGGGGATATCCCTTGTCCGAAGTTAGAGTTGCAGAAGGCGAGAGCATCGAACAGGCTCTTAAACGCTTCAAGAAGAAGATTCAAAAAGCAGGCATACTTTCTGAAATCAAGCGCCGCGAACGCTACGAAAAGCCGAGCGTAAAGAGAAAGCGCAAAGCCGAAGCCGCACGCAAGCGCCGCTCCTGATTTGACGATCTCCTGACAACCAGACTGCCCGCTGGGCGGTTTGAAGACAGAATTATGAACAGACTTTGCGAAAAGCGGGTCTGTTCGTTTTTCTTTAAGAGTTGCCCTCATAAACCGAAGTGGCGCATTGTATGCGCCCGCTTGAGGCAATGAGTTCGCTAGCAAACGCCCGAGCGACGCATGGCCTTGCCCCTACAAATACGGAGGTTGGCGCCAGTGATCGATGGTTTTGCCCAGAATGTGGGTGCCCGCCACGAGCAGAGCCTTGCTCCGCCATCCAGGCACGGCAATCGCCATAGCAATTCCAGCGATGTCTCCAGCCAGAGTAGCTTCCATGTACTGATCGTGCGGAAAGAACACACGGTCGGCAACATGCCCTGCCGTCCATCCAACCACCATGGATCCTATGCATGCGGCAGTATATCTGGCTTTCATTTCCTTAACCAATTCGGCGTGCGTCTTTCCACCGAAGTAGATAAAGTGCTGGCCGGTTTTCTGCTTCCACTGAAGAAGCGCAGCTGGAGGGACTTCCGACGGCATGCACTGAGGCGCCCACCGATGGGCCGCTACGACACCACCTGCCCATTTCGTACACTCGAAAATCGACGACCAGCGCTCTTTCTCATGATCCACAATTGCATGACTGTCCTTGCCTGGCAGTTGCGGATTGTTTTTCATCTCAGGCGCAATGCGCTTTTCGCCTTCATACGGTGCAGGCTCGATGTGAAAAAATCGACCGGCCATTTCATCGGCAAGACGCTGATTGGTGCTCACCTTTTCGCCAGGCAAGTCGCGATTCAACTTCTCGAACAGACTTTCCGCCACGCTGCAGCTCGGAGAGCTTGTGCTCTCACATTCTAGTTTTGCAAATGTCATTAAAACTCCATCTCACAAGAAGACTCAGACATTCGGCAGCATTAAGACATTACGTCAGAACGTAACCCGCATAAATGTTGAATTGTGCAGTCTTATCGGGCGCAGATAAAATCATGAGAAAGCTCACCCCTTGACAATTTCAGAGGCGTGTAATTTCATTGAGGTCGGGAATATAAAAAACACGAGACCAATTTTCATCTATAAGGACGGAGCTATGGGCACCAATTCCCATAAAAATTCTGCACAGCTGGTTACAGTCGGCACAGCCAGACTGAAAGAGAGATTGAATGTTTTGTACGCCGAACGCCGCGGACAGAAATCCAATCAAGCCGGCGTTTTCGACCATTTGTGGGACCTCAAAGAGTCGGCAATTCTCGAAGGCAAAGGCTCTGTCGAAGTGCCGCAATCATGGCTCGACGAGCTTAACGACGAAGATCTCTCCGCCGACGCTCGCAGTCACTAAGAAAGAATTATTGAATTCAACTCGCCGTGTGCACTATATTTAGTGGCACGGCGTTTTGTTGGTGCGATTTCCATGACTACAGACCAAATTCGTTATGCAAATCAATTGACGTCATCGTTTCTCGCGGCGATTGTCCTTTGCCTGTTCGCCGGCACAAATACGACGGCTCAGCCAGCCGCACCTGCTGTACCTGGTACGGTACAGGTTGCGCCATCAAAGC
>JAYRNY010000296.1:0-4035 GCA_041911975.1 bacterium
AGACATCTATTCGCTAGGATGCCTGATGTACTTCGCTGTCTCCGGGGTGCCGCCATTCGAGGGCGACAACTACATGGACGTGATGTACAAACACGTCAATAACCCGCCGCCGGAGTTTCCGCCCGGCATCAAGGTTTCCGACGACCTCACCAGAGTCATTTTCCGGGCAATGGAAAAGGAAGTCGAAGATCGCTACCAGTCGATGGACGAGGTAATAGCAGATCTCAAAAAGCTGACAAAAGGTGTAAGCGTAGAGAAAAAGGTCACGTCGCACGATCGGGCGAAAAAGAGACAAAGGTGGATAACATTCGCTTATTTTGTAGCGGGTTTTGCAGTCATGTTCTTGCTTTCAATGCTCTTGCAGAATCTCTTTGATGCAGCAGATAAGAAGGCAGCCCAAGAGAAACCTGCAGCCGTGTCAAGGTCCGAGAAAAAGTAAGGAGCCTTCTCGTCAGGTTTTGCATATCGTAGCCAGCAAGATGCCGATAAGATGAGCAAGTAGAAGGCTGGTGCAAACCGGTCAATGAAACCTCTGAATGCACCTCACGCTTCACTCACCCTTTCTTCATTATATTGCCTCCAGACCGCGAGCCAGTGAGGCTTTGGCGTTATCGTGATTCCCCCATTCACAGGGCGATGTTTCAGGACTAACATGGGCATGCTTCCGAACCCATTGTTTTAGTTCAGAAAGGCATCTTCGATGCCCGAACCAGACGTGATTTGGTCTGGATCGAAACCGCTTGGTTCCTTCAATCTGTTTTTTTCATTGAGCGCATTGCGCAACAGGTTCTAATGGTTCATCTTGGACGAGATTTTGAATCTCAACAACCTCAACCAGACGAGGTTGCTCCCGGGGCGCAGGAAGCAGTCGCGCAAGGGCATGAGCCGGCACACAGCTTCTTTGAAGACGCATACGATTTTGTCGAGCATCATCCGATTGCCTCGGCGGCTACGGTTGGTATAGCGGCGGTCGGCACTTACGCGGTGGCTCGCTACATTCCGTTTGCGCTCAGGCAAAGAGCAATCGCAGCTGCCGCAAAGTCGTTGAATCCCGAGGAAGTCCGCATGGTGCCACTTACTGCTGAGAATCTTCCGGCAGCGATGGAGGCTGGCCGAGACTCCTTCCGTTATGGAATGGGGCTTCTCAACCCGGGCGCCGATTTCAAGGCATCGCTAGCGCCCATGGCCACCAAAATGCATGCCGGGCAAGTTGAGATGAATGGACGTTATTGGCTTATGGTGGACAGGGAGAACCGCGTTTTGGGTACCACCGGGCTGTATCAGACTGCCAAAGACCAGGGCGAGGCAGTTTGGCTCGGTTGGATGGGGCTGCGCCCTCAATACAGGGGGATGGGACTTGGGCAGAAATTGCTCGATTTTTCGATACAAGAGGCACGCAAAACAGACGCCAGCTATCTGAGGCTCTATACCAGCGATTACAGCGCCGAGCGTGCAGCTCAGCAGCTCTATGAAAAGTTCGGTCTGAAGGTGGTCGCTGAAATGAAGCATGACACGGTTCCTTTCATCAAGTACCTGTTTAGAGAAATGCCTCTCAAGCCCGTAAAGGCTGCCGCAGGTTAGATTTTCCCCGTGATTAAACAGTCTGGGCGCGTCCTGAAACACGGTGCCAGGAGGATTTTGAGAGAAACCGCAGGTGGGCGGGACTGTCCACCCCTCGCGACTGACTCTAAAGACGGCAAAGCAAATAAAGACAAGCCTCCGCGCGAATTGCAGGGCTTCATATCATCTTTCCGTTCGGCGATTTGGTTGGCCACTGACACGCATAAAGATCCAATCCGGGCATATGACGAGGAGTGGTTTGCTGAAAGCGCTCTTCTCACCATGGGGGATTTCAAATGCGCAAGGCTCGTAAAACGGCACCCGCGCCCTTAGTCTGGGCGGTTATCCTGCCGGTGACTCTGGCTATGATGGGCGGAGCCCCTTCTGCTGTGGCGGAAAAGCCTTCCAAGAAACAGAAAGAGGCAAGCGCCGCACCGGCGAGTAGCAGCGCCCAACCCAAAACCATCACGCTGGGCGACAAACTGGCGGAAGTAAATCTCTCACCTGAATTTCAATTTGTCGGCGAAGAAAAGGCGAAAGCTTTTATGAAGTCGCAGGGCAGCAGCGGCGAAGGCGTCCTCGGCATTATTGCTCCGAACAGAAATTCGAAGGATGAATGGTTTGTTGTCTGTCGCTTTGAAGATTGCGGCTACGTTAAAGATGATGATGCCGACAAGATAAACGCCGATGAGATTTTGAATGCGTACAAGGAAGGCACTAAAGACCAGAATGAAGAACGCAAAGAAATGAACATACCACCGGTCTATGTCGGGGGCTGGGCGGAAAAGCCTCGCTATGACAAAACAGCGCATCATGTCATTTGGGCAATCGAAGTAAAGGATGAGGATACAGCAAGCGCTCCTGTAGTGAGCATCAACTACAACACTCGTATTCTTGGACGGCGTGGTGTTCTCTCCATGAACCTGGTGACTGATCCGAAAACGCTTGAAGCCGACAAGACAAAAGTCGCCGCGCTTCTCAAAGAAACATCTTTCAAGAGAGGCAACACTTATCTCGAGTATGTCCCGGGCAAAGACAAAGCTGCAGGCTATGGCATCGCCGGATTGATTCTAGGCGGCGGCGCGCTTGCGGCTGCTGCTAAGTTCGGCGTATTTGGCGCGCTCTGGAAATGGGGTTTGGGTATACTGCTCGTGATGAAGAAGTTCATCTTCGTTGCGGTTGCCGGAGTTGCCGCTCTGATCGGCAATCTCTTCAAAAAGAAACCGAAGGACTCTCCGTAGGGAGCTACATGAAGTTGTGACGCTGTTGCGGCGTGAGCGTTTGTCCTTTGGGGACAACTGCAATACCCGGCTCCTTGGTGTCGCCCCAGATGATTGCATTCACGTAAGGAACATTGTTCTTGCGCAATTGCGCGTCCATCGCATCAACCATGGCGGAGTTTTGCGTCGCTTTCGTTTCCGGTTTGAAAGTTGACCCGGCGGCAATCATTATGCCGGCCATCGCTGCTTGCAAATTTTGCCAGTCAGGACTACTCAGATCGATGTTTCCGCCCTGTCTCTTCAATGTGTCGCTGAAAATGTCAGCCAACTGTTTGCCGACATGCTCCGGCGTCGCCGGGGGCTTGGCGATCATCTGATCTCCCAGTTTCCCAAGCGCTTTAAACGTATCTCTATCGAATTCATAAACGCCTTGCATGCGGTCCTGGAATTTCTCGAAGCGCCCTTTATCGCTAATCGAATCGCCGTATAGTTTGCCCAGATGTCCAAAACCGTCGACGAACTCTTGCAGACGCTCGACAGGAGTGGCTGGATAAGCTGAATTGTCGGCTACTTGGAAGGAATCATTGTGCACATATGTCGGTGAGCCGCTCGTTTTCAGTCCTTGAACGTCCGACAAAGTGGAAGTGCCCAGCCCTGCCTCCGCAATTTTGGACTGAGGGTGTGCGGCATAAGCGAAATCTCCGGCATCGGCATGTGTCGTTAGTGCCATTTTTTAGAATCCTTGAGAAACAGGGGGAGCCCGGCTGGCAAAATCATCAGTCAGCCAACGTTATGTCGGCGTGAATTTGTTCGATTTGCCGGAGGTGATTCCAGAATAGAATCGCAGCATGACCAAGTGATGACTATCGCGAAATTACGCAAAACGCCGGATACCTGCGCAATTCAACAGTGAATTGCTTCGACGCTGTCCCTAAAATCGAGTTTTCCATCCAGGCAACGGCTGATGAATGTATGAATGAATGGCATGGACCGGGCACTCTATTTGCACGCTGGCAGTCGCTTTCCCGGCTGCACTTCTTCGTCGCTTTTCTCTTTGTTGCTTTCTGCCCGCTGGCGCTGGTGTCCGAGAGACCATTGGAGACAGCGATTGTCTTGCTTATCTCTGCGCGCATTTTCTACCTGATTGGAAAGCACTTCTCGCAGTCGGCCGGCATTGCTATGGTCGGTGCCGTCGGGGAAGACGATGTGGCTGCCGCGCTCGAAACGCTGCCTGCCGGGTGGAAGGTTGAAAGAA
>JAYRNY010000297.1:0-6574 GCA_041911975.1 bacterium
AGGCTAAGGCGTATCAACAACTGACCCCACATTATGATACCGAGTTTGGTGCGGGCGGTAACTTGCCCCTTCCAGTGGATTACATCAAAGACCCAACTGAACGGCTTCAGCTCAGCCGCTTTTTCGCATGGGGGGCGTGGGTATGTTCTACCAATCGCCCCGGCAAAGACTACACCTTCACTAATAACTGGCCGCCGGAAGAACTGGTTGGTAACACTCCCAACTGGCAGATATTCTTTTGGAGCGCAATGAGTTTGATAATGCTAATTGGCGGTATTGGACTCACACAATTCCTTCTTAGTGCCTTTCCCAACCTCGGTTGGGCACCGGATGGAACAGGCATGACAGACAACGTAAAATCGTATAAACCATTCAGATCGCAAACATCCATCTATCCTTATTTTGTAGTCGTTGTATTGCTGTTTTTCTTTCAGACCGCGTTCGGAGTTGTCACTGCGCACTATATAGTCGAACAAGGTTTCTACGGTTTCGACATTCGCAATATCTTCCCATATAGCATTACTCGGAGCTGGCACTTGCAATTGTCGATCTTCTGGATTGCAACTGCATGGCTGGCAGGCGGTATGTTTATTGCTCCGATGCTTTCAAAGCATGAGCCAAAAGGGCAGCACTGGCTCGTCAAAGCACTATTCGTTGCGATCTTGATAGTGGCTGTCGGCAGTATTGGTGGTGAATGGCTGGGCATCAAGAACATGCTCGGCACTCTCTGGTTCTGGTTTGGACATCAAGGCTGGGAGTATCTTGAACTGGGTCGTTTCTGGCAGGCGCTCCTGACAGTAGGAATGGTGCTCTGGGCGTTCATTGTTTTTCGAAGTATTCGTCCACTTTTGAAAGGACAGGACCATGGAAGCTTGCCATACATGCTGCTTTACGGCGTCCTTGCCATCCCGCTATTTTTCAGTTTCGGCATGATGTATCACCCGGGAACGAACTTCGCAGTCGCTGATTTCTGGCGTTGGTGGGTCGTTCATTTATGGGTAGAAGGTATCTTCGAGCTGTACACAACAATCATCGTCGCCTATTTCTTTTGCAGCCTCGGTATGGTCTCAGAGAGATCAGCGCTCTCTGTGATTTACGTCGATATTATTCTCTACCTGGGCAGTGGTATCGTGGGCATCGGGCACCACTATTATTGGACCGCACAACCCGCCATTAACATGGCACTGGGATCGATGATCTCGGCATGGGAGGTAGTGCCGCTGACGTTGCTCACAATGGAGGCCTGGAAGTTTGTTCATCTGGCCAAGGTCGAAGGATCGATAAAGAACTTCTCGCACTACTGGGCGATGATGTTTCTCATAGCCGTCGGCTTCTGGAATTTCTTAGGCGCCGGCGTCTTCGGATTTTTGATCAACACTCCTATTGTCAGCTATTACGAGCACGCTACATATCTGACTTCAAACCACGGACATGCGGCATTGATGGGCGTGTACGGTATGTTGGCCGTTGCCGCCGTTTTGTTCTGCACTCGATATCTAATTACTGAAGAGGCCTGGAGCAATAAATTAATCGGCATTTCCTTTTGGTGTTTGAACATTGGACTGCTGTTGATGCTCGTGCTAAACATCTTTCCAGCCGGTGTTATACAGATGGTGGCAAGCTATCAGCATGGATTCTGGTACGCGAGAAGCTTTGAATTCATTCACTCGCAACTATTTCAGATATTCACCTGGCTGCGTGTCTTAGGCGATCTGACTTTTGTGATAGGCGGTGTGCTGCCTCTGGTATTTGTCGTCGTTCGCGGCATGTTCCATATGCGCAAATCGGCTCAACCGGAAGTCGGCCCGGTTGAGGCCTAGGGAACCGCACGACTTCCTTCACAATCATCCTTTAGATTGATCGTTTTTGTTCGGCGTGGATCTATTATGGACATAAAGGTCCAGATATCCAACAGGGAGGACGCGGCCATGAAATTCGGTAAGACCATCTGTACGGTTTGCAACTACATTTATGACGAAGCACTGGGTGAACCCAGACAAGACATTCCTTCGGAACTGAAATTCGATGATCTTCCTGATGAATGGCGCTGCCCTGAGTGCGGCTCCGCGAAGGAAATGTTTCAACCATGTTCGTGTGTGAGTCTTCCAATATATGAGCAGACATGCGTCGTTCATCGCGATGAACAAAATGCACTGGTGTCGAAGGAGGCTTCGCGCACTGTGAGCAAAGCCACGCCAGTAGGGCAGCTGGTGGCAGAGCGACCAGCGCGAGCTTGCATCCTGGAGGCACACGGAATTGATTATTGTTGCGGCGGCAAGGCAACTCTTGAAGAAGCATGCCGGAAGAAAGGCATACGCGTGGAAGATGTCCTGGAGAAGCTGTTCGCTGCCGACCAAAAAGAAGTACCAAATGAACTCGATTGGACGACCGCGAAGTTAAAGGATTTGATAGATCACATCGTAACGGGATACCACGAGCCATTACGGCAAGAATTAGAGCGAGTCTCTCACCTTGTTGAAAAAGTGGCCCGCGTGCATGGTGATAATCATCCAGAAATGGTTCAGGTCAAGGACGTTTTCAATCGCTTTAGAGCACAGCTAGAGTTGCACATGCAAAAAGAGGAGATGGTTCTATTTCCTGGAATTGTCAGCATGGAGACAACAGGAAGCTCGCAGATTTTTGGCTGTGGCGGCGGAATCGAACATCCAATTGATGTTATGAGTCAGGAGCATGATGAGGCTGGTGAAGCGCTTTGCGCAATGCGCCAGCTCACAAATAATTACACCCCACCGGAAGATGCATGCAGCTCGTTCAAAGTGTTGCTCTACTCTCTTCTGCAAATCGAATCCGAAATGCACCAGCATGTTCACAAGGAAAACAACATACTGTTTCCGCGCGCCCTTGCGCTTCAGAAACCTGCGGCATCTTGCCGATAAAGCCTTAGTCAGGGGCAAGCAGTTACGCAAAAAGGAGATTCCAGATGATATCCCAAACAGCCGAATATGCTCTTAGAGCCATTGTGTTTCTTGCTATGAACCCCGGCGGTGCCTTCACGACGCAGCAGATAGCTCAGACAACAAAAGTTCCATCCGCATATCTGTCCAAGGTTCTCAAATCTCTTGTGAGAGCAGGGCTTGTGCAATCTCAGCGAGGACTGGGCGGGGGCTTCGTTTTGACAAAGTCGGCGGAGGAGCTGAATATTCTAGAAGTTCTAAATGCGGTTGATCCGATTCCACGAATCCGTAGTTGCCCGCTTGGACTTAAGGCGCATGGCACTGTGTTGTGTGCATTGCATAAGCGCTTGGATGATGCGACTGCGATTATCGAAAAGAGTTTTGCCGACACAACTATCGCGGAGTTGCTTGCACGCCCAACAGCATCGATCCCATTGTATGAATTTCCACCGGACAAAGGCGATTCCGCCTGTGCTTGTGGATGAATTAGAAGTTAGTCTAAGAGGTAAGAACAATGATTATTACACGTAATACGACAGTGAAAGAAATAATGGAAGCTCGACCGGACGCTGCAAGCGTCTTTCTGAAACACGGTGTTGATGTACCTTTGGAATGCGATGAGAGTATTCAGGACTGTGAGCTGGAGCTGTGCGACAGTATGTGCCACATTGATGACATTGATGCACTGATAAACGATCTGGAAAAGTTTTTCGCTACTCCGGTCAGTAACTAGGTATCTACAGTTAAACCGCTGACACGAAAGCACGCAAGTGCTTAGTGCGAAACATCACGGGTTAAGATCCCAGGCGAGCACAGGACAAAAAGGCGATGATGAAAACAGAATCAACGAAACCTTCAGTAGTCATAAGCATAAAGCGAGAGCAGCAACTGATTAAGCTGCTTATGACGTACCTGTCTACAGGTCTTGTGTTCATGGTGCTTCCGGGGACTTTCCTCGGCGTTTGGAATCTGTTTGCCATCAGCAACGCGCAATCAGCGAGTTCGGTATCTGCAGCCTGGCTTCAGGCTCACGGGCATGCTCAACTCTTTGGTTGGATCGGAAGTTTCATTCTTGGGATCGGATTTTACTCCATTCCAAATCTCAGGCGCGTCTCCGAATGGTCCTTTTGGGAAGGTTGGCTTACATGGGCACTCTGGACAGCCGGAGTCGGGTTGCGCTGGCTGACGGATGTATATCTCTGGCATTGGAGAATCTTGCTTCCTCTTTCGGCAGCCCTCGAGCTGCTCGCAGTTGCAATCTTCCTTATGCGTTCAATTCAAGGACATCGAATGCAACGTGAGACCAAGGGTGCAGTCGAGTCATGGGCGATTCTTGTTATCGGTGGGACTATTGGCCTTTTGGTAACGATGGGCTTCAATGTGTTCGAAAGCTTTAGGCTGGCGGCAGCCGGTTCTTCCCCGGCCTTTCCGGCAGAATTTAACAGCCGATTTTTGCTCCTCTCTATTTGGAGCTTTCCGGTCCCCATCGCTTGGGGATTTACCGCGCACTGGATGCCGATATTTTTGGGGCTAAAACCTGTTAGGTCGAAATTGATTCTGCTCGGTTTTTCGTTAAATCTCGTCGGGATAATAACCGCATTGGCAGGGCAGCTTCTTGCAGGTTCGTTGATTTTGCTTCTGGGTGCAATACTGACTACTATGGCGCTTCGAATTCTGCAGCGCGCTGAAAAGCCGGCCAAAACACAAGGTGTGCATCGTAGTTTTGACAAATTTATGCGCCTTGCATACGTCTGGCTCCTAATCGCTGGTCTCATAGCTGTCTGGGCAGCACTAGAGCCTACTTCATTAGGAATTGGCGGAGCCGGACGGCATGCGCTCACCGTCGGATTTCTTATGACAATGGTATTTACGGTGGCACCGCGGATGCTACCAGCTTTCTTGGGTCGAAAGAAACTTTTCAGTGAGCAATTAATGTTTTACGCGCTGCTCCTGACGAATTCTGGCTGCCTACTACGTGTGTCCTCTGAAATTATTGCCTATCAGCATTACGCAACGTGGGCCTGGGTCCTATTGCCAATTTCGGCTACGCTGGAATTGTCAGGAGTCGTACTTTTCACACTCAACATGATTGGAACGTTTCGTGAGCGGCCGCTCCTGGAGGCGGTTAAAATTTGATCGCGGGAATACTTGCGATACTGAATTGATCTGGCAGCACCATCATCGAGCAGAGTTATGACAGACACCACGCTCATCTTTACTGTAGCTGCCGGATTCATAATGGCCTTTGTTCTCGGACTATTGCCTTTCAAGCTACGTCTATCACCAATCGTCGGTTACCTTGCACTATCCATCAGTGTTTGCAATATCAAAGCGGTCAATGAATAGTTAAGACAGGCTTAACCTGGAAAGCTGGCGATTCGGCGGTAACTCGTCCAAGCTCATGGTTACCGGATTTCGGGCTGTGGCGAACTTTTGATAAGATAGTAGCAAGGAGTTCGCCATGAAAGTTAGACACCTTACAATCGTTGGTTTTGTCGCGGCAGTTAGCCTATTGGCGCTTGTTTTTTCGACGTGGATGAAGCCATTCAATATAGATTGGTCGCCGAAACAGATCTGTCATTCTGAACATTTGTTGTGCAGCGTCCCAACGAGTTCATCAGTTCACGTGCACGAGATCAGGCAAAGATTGACCGGTATCGCTACGGGTATCGCGTCGGTTTTTGCAGTTCCATTACTCCTGCCCCAATTTAAAAGTGTTGGATTATTTGAGCCAAGAAACATAGCGGTCGACATTCCCCGCCCTCTCTGGCTTCTACACAGGTCTTTGCTGATTTAAGCTGTATATAGCCTACTGCCGACCGTTGTCACGGCGTCTGCGCCGTCGATCTAACTCAGCGAAAAGTCAACTCAGCATCCGTATTAGCTCACAAGATAGCTTTGTGTGGAAAAGCGAGTGATTGAGCAACTCTTTAACAGTGGAGATCGAGACAGGAAGATTTGCTGTCGCACAGTGGTCGCGCCTGCAGTAGAAAACGCATTTATGACCTGACGCGGGTAGATCGGTAAGAAAAATCGAGACCGTTACAGAGGCTAATCAGCCCTGTGACCAGGTTGACACACTAATGTCACCGCAGCTTACTTGTGCAGGCCGAGGATACTTTCTTAGAGGATTACATCATGACACTAAATACGATACTGCCCCAACCAGTCCAAAACGAGGTAAGAGAGTCCAACCGTGAACCGTTAGCCGTCAACGACTTACTTGAAGAACTAACTGACGAGGAACTCAATACTTTGGAAGCGATTCTCAGACTATTTCTTGGTTACAGCAAAGGCTGCTGGAATAACCAGCTAGGGAAACCAGACAGCGAGCTGTTCTTCCTCTGGGAGATACCGCCGAGTCAACTAATGACTGCCGAGGAGAATTTGGAATCGCAATTGGAGTCAGCTCCCTAGAAACTGGCTTGAGCTGAATGAAGTTATGAAATTGGAGGTCATGACTATGATGAGCGAAACGAAAATGCATGGGTTTGCATTCTATTTGACCATGGCACTGTCACCTATCGCGGCGGGGGTGTATTACCTTATGGGCGCAAGTCCCTTTGCAGTAGCGGTTGGAGTAACAGTCGTTGGTGTTCTTATCTATGTAACGACTTGCATGTTCTGTTCTCCACTCGTGCTAGCTCCGGTCCCTGTGC
>JAYRNY010000298.1:0-4807 GCA_041911975.1 bacterium
AACGCTGGTGCTCTTTGCGTACTCAGCGTAATCCTGTCTTGTTTTTAGAGAGTGCTCTTCCGATGGCTTGATTCCAGTCACATTGAATAACAAATGCAAAAGCAGTGCCGGGCTGGTCCACGTCATAAAGCCGTATTGCGAGCCGGTCACGTAAAGAGCGAACGACACCGAACTGAGCCATTCAAAGAAATAATTGGGGTGGCGAGAATAGCGCCACAACCCTACCTGGCACGTCCTGGTGCGGTTCTCAGGACTACTGGTAAAGCTGCCAAGCTGCTGATCTGCGACTGTCTCTCCCACAAGGGATATCAGCCAGATCACCATGGCGACTATCGCGAACTCGTCTAACTGAGAGCGCCCGTCGGTGAGTGAGACTATTAGCGGTGCCGTGAACAAGACCAGGACCAATCCCTGAAAAAGGAACACTAGAAGCATTTTTGCCTTGGCGGAGCGGCCCATTTTCACTTTCAGTTCAGTATAGCGAGGGTCTTCATTCGGATACCAGCGAAGAAAGCGAGCAGTGAGATGCCACATCAAACGCAGGCTCGAAACAACGTACATACTAATGAGAATTATGTCTGACGGAAATTGCGGTGGCGACAGAAGCGCGTACAGACCGGCAAGAAGTGTGAAGCCGCAAGACCATGCCACATCTACGATTCCGGCGTTTCGCATGAGCAAGGATGACAGCCACACCAGACACATATAGATGGAAGTGGCGGTTAAGCCTGCTACAAATAATTGCGCTCCGCCAATCATTTTTTCATCCAGCCCCCGGACAAATTGCGATTATTCGGCCGGGAATACGTCGCTTGTACGACTGAGACATTACGCATGGAAAAAGCCGCCTGGCAGTATTCGAAGTAATATCGCCATTTTCTAACAAATCTTTCGTCGAATCCCATCTCGCGTATATCGTCAAGACGGGCTTCGAAATTATCTTGCCAGAGTTTCAGCGTCTGAACGTAGGAGTCAGTCATGTCGAAAAGATCGACAAGAAACAGGTCGCCGCATCGCATCATCGCAGTATTTACACGATTGAGAGAAGGTAGAAGCGAGCCTGGGAAAACATGCTTCTGAATGAAATCAACGTTGGACTTCAGCGTCTCGTAACGAGAGTCAGCGCTCGTTATCATCTGGAAGAGCAGCAGCCCGTCCTTGACCAGCAGCGAATCAACCTTCTCGATGAACACATCCATGTAGTCATCGCCGACAGCTTCGATCATCTCTATAGAAACAATTTTGTCATAGAGACCGCTGTGATCTCGGTAGTCCTCTAAGCGCAGGTCGATCGAATGTTGCAAGCCCTCAGCCTTGATTCGCTGTTGTGCATACTCGTATTGCTTTTGCGATATCGTCAGCGACGTGATCGAACAGCTGAATGTTTTTGCAATGTAGCAACTCAATCCACCCCATCCGCACCCGAGATCAAGAACACGGTCTCCCGGATGAATTCGAAGCTTCTGTGCCGCCCTCTCAAATTTAGCAAGCTGAGCTTCAGCAAGAGTCGACTGCGCATCGGTGAATAATCCTGAAGAGTAGGTCATGCTCTTATCTAGGAATAATTCAAAGAATTGGTTACTGAGGTCATAGTGATCGGCAATATTCTTGCGGCTCGTACTCTTTGAGTTGGAACGCAGGGCGTGGCTCACTCTGTTAACCAAGCCCAGCAGATTCAAAAATCTGCTGACTTGCTTGGATTCGTTGAGCACTGGAGAGTCCTGATTGAGAAGAAACCAGCTAACCACCGAGCGTATGCTCTCGAACTCGCAGAGTTGGTCCATGTAAGATTCCGCTAAGCCGAGGTCGCCGTACATCAGGCAACGCTCAAACATTTCGTCTGACAAAACTTTGATCTTCGCCGTCTCTATGCTCGACTCGTCACCGAATATCCTTCCGGTGCCGTCGGGCAAGACTACCTCCAGACGACCTAGTTTCATCTTCGCAAGCAGGGACAAGATCTGTGATTTAGCGAAGGTCTGACGCCAGTTGCTTGCCGGTCGGCTCGATTGTGTTTGTCTAATTAACGTTTTCATTCTCTTTTACCTTGATCGACAACGCTGGCGTCGCACGCGATTGCGCCCTGGGATTTAAAATATCTAGCTGCATCTCCTCCTTCTCTTCCTTTCTGTGGAAAGGGACTTGCTTTATGCAGAGAAGGAGAGCGTGCACGTGTATGAGAGCGATTACCTTCGCGGTCGCCCATGAATAGCGCAAAAGCATACTGATTAAGTTGGCGTCCGTCAAAGCGGTTCGCTTTCCCGTCAGAGAGGCCCTGACAATCGGCGTTTCATCCGCCAATGTGTCTATTCGAATACTGACGCCATCACCGGGTACTGGAATGCTGAAATCGAACTCTTGATCGAGCTCAGTGAAAGGAGAGACATAGAAGAACTTTTTTTGCCGCCTTCTCAAGAGTCCATTGGAATCTGGCTCGACAAGAAACACCTTTTTCTCGCCAAAGGTGTTGCCTACTTCGCATATACAGCAAAGCAGTCGATCTTCGGCTCCGAAGCAGAAGTAAAAACTGACGGGGTTGAATACGTAGCCGAAAATTCTCACATTTGTAAGCAAGTTGATTCTGGAAATATAATCTCGAATACCCAATCTTTTAGCCGCTCTTCGTACGCGGTCGGTCAGACTGGATGCCTGTTTACTACTGTCCGGCAAATAGTCTTTCTCAAAAAACGAAAAGATGTTCAAACGGTTTATGCCAAGCAGTCGCGAATTTACCGCTTTTGAGCTCAGTTCCGAAAGGGCGAGATAGAACATGAAGTGCCTCACCGTGAAAGCGTGCAGACGGGGGAGTTTCCTCTCATGCCAGATTTCGCATTCATACAGGCATGACTTCATTTGCATAAGACCTTTCCTCTCAAAATTTCGGCAAGCTGGTGGGCGGACCGTAGCGCATCTTCGTGAAAGCCGTATCCGAAATAACTGCCGCAGTAAAAGATCTGATCTTGTGGAGAGCGCTCGTTCAACACGTGCAGCTCTGACTGGGCCTTTAGAGCAGCCAAGTCGAAGAGCGGGTGATGGTAAGTGAACCGTTCCAGAATTTGCCCGGGATCAATTAAATGCTCGCCGTTGAGCGTAACGAAATAATCTTGTCTTTTGGAGACGTTCTGCAGGCTGTTCATCCAATAGTGTGTACTGGAGCCAATTTCATCAATTCGATAATTCCACGACGCCCAGCATTTTTTTGCAGAAGGCATAACTCTTGCATCAGTATGCAGTATCGTATTATTTTCCTGATACGAAAAAGCCGACAGCAACCGGGTCTCGTCGCACGTCGGGTCCGCCAGAAGAGGCAGCGCCTGGTCAGCATGGCACGCCAGTACGACTTGATCGTAATCCCGGGTCTCACGGTCTTTCGTGGTGACGTGAACCTTTCTTCCTTTTCGTTTCACTCGAACAACCTGGCTGGATATTCTTGGCAGTGTCTTCAGCCGTAAAACCAGACGCTTTACATATTCTCTCGACCCGCCTTTCACTGTCCACCACTGATGCTGTGTACTGACGCCGAGAAGACCGTGATTCCTAAAGAAACGCAAAAGTGTAATTGCCGGAAATTTCAGCATCTTGTGCGGCGGCGTCGACCAGATTGCCGAACTCATCGGCACCAGATAGAGGTTGACGAAGTCTTGACTGTGCCTTCGCGCTCTCACATACTCAGCAAGGCTGAGCGAGTTATTTTCCGGATTCAACACTGTCTCGTGACCTTCTCTGTTGAACCGATCCACTTCGGCGAGCATGCGCCAAAAGCGAAAATTGAGAATGTTTCTTCGATCTCCGAACAGTCTGTCGAAACTAGCCCCCGAATATTCCAGATCCGTCAGCCTGTGCTGAACTGAAAATGACATGTCGGTTTTTTCAATGGGCACTCCGAGCTCATCAAACAGTTTGATGAGAAGCGGGTAGGTAGCTTCATTAAAGACCATGAAGCCCGTGTCGATAGGAATCTGCCTGCCGTCTTCACTCGCATCCACAGTGTTAGAATGTCCACCGAGGTGGTTTTCCTTCTCATAGATCGTAATCCGGTCGTGCGTGTTGCCGAGATAATAGGCGAGCCCGAGTCCCGCAATTCCTCCTCCGACTATCGCCACATCGCTCATGCCTCACCTGCTCTCTGTCCCACGGGCGCGATGCCAGGCTTGCCGGCGGAGAGTACTGCCCTGGGGACCGGCTTCAAGTCATAAACGAGACCGCACTTACTCATCAGAAAGAGCACTGAATATGTGACGTCGACCTCCCACCAGGTGAATCCCTGCCTGGCGCAAGCACTGTATTTATGATGATTGTTGTGCCAACCTTCTCCCAGCGTGCACAGGGCGAGCAACGGGTTGTTGCGGCTGTTGTCGTCCGTGTCGTAGCTCCGGTAGCCGAATAGGTGCGCGACGGAGTTGATCGAACAGGTGGCGTGAAAGAGTACAGTCGTGCTGACGAAAAAGCCCCATGCTACGAGCTGCCAGCCGCTTGTCGCCAGCATCGGGTAGCAAGTTCTCAGATACTCTCCCGTAAAATAGAGCGTGATAATGAGCAAGAGCGGCATCACCCAGTCGAACTTATTGATTAACCTGAGCTCGGGACAGCCGGCGAAGTCCTCAATTCTTTTATATTCGGTCGCCATGTTCTTTGTAGACGTGAGCCACCCGATGTGCGACCAGATGAAGCTACGCTCAACGGGTGAATGCAAATCACCGTCTTTATCCGAGAGGGAGTGATGTTTCCTGTGATGAGCAGCCCACCACAGTGGTCCGCGCTGCATCGAAGTAGAGCCTATAAGTGCAAACACCAGCTGGACGACTCT
>JAYRNY010000299.1:0-4024 GCA_041911975.1 bacterium
CCGTTTGCTTTGCATCGCTGCCATTCTTGGTAGTGATGTATCGCAAGCAAGAACGAGTTGCACTAGTTGCCGGTGGTGTTGTTCTGCTTGCCATGCTGTTTCTTGCCGGCATGACATCTTAACCGCAAAGCAGACATAATACAGCCAGGGTTACCTGCAATTTGCGCGATAGCAGATTGCGCCAGGTTTTACGAACAGCGTTTGCTGTGGGAGGTCATTCATGCGTATCGGTGATCAATTCAGGTTTGACCCGAGTCTTTTCAGTTTTTATAGTCCCACATATCGCGACATCCTTCGTTCAGTTCAACCTAGTGCCGAATACGTTCTATCTGAAGGTGAACTTCGCGTCGGGGTCGATGCTGAAAATACAATCGTGGCCGCTGCCTACAAAGATGGCACCAGGTTGATCCGCAATCCGGATCTTAGAGGCGGACATATTGTTTTGGTAGAAGCACCCGACGGCAATTTCTGGTACATGAATTCCCCAGATTGCTGGTTGCGCTTGGATTGATCTGAGTGGGACCATCGATTTTAAAAACTAAATTGTTCAGTTTGCGAATGCAAGCAAGGAGTGACTACCTAAAAAAGTGAAACTAAGGTGTGGAACCAATGGAAAATAGCATAGGCTCAAATATGACATGGCGTGCAAATTATGGCAGCGATGTCGGTTCTACTTATGTCAGTGGTTTGCATGAGGAAACGAATCCTCCGCCACCCTGGAGGAAGCCTTATGGTGCTGACGCTTCAGCTTTCAGCTCTGCTACCCAACAGACATCGTCCGATGCGACGAAAAATAACAGGGCATCGAGTGAAATCGACCCACTGACTGGCCAGCCAATAGTTCGAAATGCTATACAGAGCTCCTATGGAGTAGCAAGCATGCAAGGGCTGAGCGGCACTCAGCAATTGCAGCAGCAGTCTGAAGTCAAAAGACAGCGCCAACTTGTCGATAGGGCACTCGAACATAACGGAGTCGGTATTGAAGGAAATCTCATCGCCGGAGGTGCCGGTGGCTTTGTGGGCGGAAGAGCCGTCCCTTCCTTAATGAACTGGTATACGAAGAACGTAATTCTGGAGCCGAATGCGACACCAAGCAGTTTTAGAGAGCGGGTAACAAAGGTCTGGCGCGAAAATTACAATCCCAATTCTTGGAACGGGCCGGATCTTGAGTTCATCGGAAAGCAGATACACGGAGAGAACGGACTGCTGCAACAGATGAATGATTTTAATCAGCCTGTGCAGGCTGATCTCCAGTGGCATAGTCAAAGATCTACTCTTTTCGATCCGCTCACAAGGGTCGACACGTTCGCAGATGATGTGGAGCGTGCGAAAGCTGCTGAGAGAGCTATTACCGCAAATCAGCAGGCCATTGCTGCCAATGGGGGACAAGGAAAAGCTCTTTTTAGCCCAGACGAAATAAATCTTCTTGAGAATTTGAAGGAGCCAAAGGCGGCAATGCCTTCCGGCCTGCAGACTTCCATTGCAGAAAACAATGCAATGAAATCCCTCCTGGAGTTCAAAGGTGATACGTTCTCCAAGCTGTCGGATACCAGAATCCCAATTGCCTCAAGCTCCGACGCTACACTGACACGTTTATCAACTGCCAGTAATGCAATTGATGCTCACGAGCAAGTTGTTCAATTGGGACAAAAAGGAATTTTTTCCGCAGATGAGATGACTGCACTTCAGGGCTATCGAGACTCCGCACGATCAATACTTCAAGCGACGGAGGCTACCACTGCCGGCCGCTTCAAGTCGCTTATCAACGACTTTGGTCCCAGCATCGCGAAAGGCGTTGGTGTGGCAGGTTCGCTCATGGTGGTCGATCACTACGCGGATCAAATCCTTTTTGGCAAAAACCACGGCAACGGGATTGGCGACAGCATCAACTCAGCATTGGTGCCGGCTGCGATCATGATTGGTCCGCAAACAAGTATGTTGAAGATTGGATTGTGGGGTGCAGGAGCTCTCATAGCAGGGAAGCTAATTGGTTCCTCCTTAAGTGAGGGGGAAGAGCCGAGCTATTCGCGCTATTTCAAACAGTCTACTGGCGAGTCATTCTTGCTTGCCGCGGAAGCGCTGCTTCCTTTGAAGACTGCGGCTGGTGAACTCGTAAACTGGAAGCGAGCTGCTTTAATTGCCGGCACTTGGCTGGCATTTAGAGGACTCAATATGGTCTTCGATCGGGGAGCGCCGGCTGATACCAGAGATAAAGCCTGGGAGTTGCTCGGCGATGATGCGAAGAAGCGCACAGATGGCTCTATGACAGATGCTATCAACAAATTTGGAGAGTTGGGTGCCAGTGAGGAAGCACACGGACTTCTGGCCTGGTCAAATGTTTTCAAAGAAGGCATGGGCAAGGTCAAGGGTGCAAGGGGAGAAGCTGCGTTGCAGGTTTACCGCACGGAGTGGCTGACCAAACCAACCAATGAATTCGGCAGCTTGCTCGAGGCCAATCGTGGTGCTGCGATTTTGTGCACTGCGTTTGCTGAATCACGTCTGGCGCATGGAACTCATGTAACTACAATCACCGATGTGCCTACTTATTTATTGGAAGGAATGAACCTCGACATGGGTGGCAAGGCAGCCAGAGATTTCATCATTGCACGTGTCAATATAGATAATGCCAAGAAACAAGTGCAAGAAAATCTCGGCAAAGAAATTGCCGGAAAGAAAGTAGAAGAGTCTGAGCTGGCTGAACTCGATAGGGTTAAACAGCGCATCGAGGACGATGAGGCGAAAGTATATGGCAAGCACGATATGCAGTCCGCCGTCAAGGAATTGGCGAAGTGGGGAGAAGGACTAAATGCACCGCATATGGCCAAGCTCGAAGTCGATCTTAGAAATACCATTGCGGCCAATCAAAACTCATCGGACGACCGCTATAAGGCTAAGCTGTTTCGAGATCTTGCAACGATGTATTTGTCCACCGCTTATGCCAAGCAAGAAAGCGATCCTCAGTCTGCTTCAAGGTTGCTTGGTGGAGACACGTACTCCGGCAGCCAGGCAACTGATATAACTGGCCAGTCGCGGGGATATGACGGAGCACTCGACTGTATCGCCCGAGCTGCGGAACTCGATCGCGACAATCAGGATCTGGCTCAACTCTATCAAATTGCACACGTGCTAAATGATAAGTTGCCTGCCACCATTCGAAAGATAATGAACGACCCAAAGTATAATCCGTCGCAAATTCGGCAATGAGTGGCACTCATGCAATTCAGCAAAAAAATATCCGGTCGATTCGGCTGCTGGGTGAAACAGCCTCTCAAAACTTTTCTAGTAATTTGCTGTTTACTTCCGTCTCCAGTTTTTGCATCTGGGCATAACGCTCTGACCAGAATTTTGCTTTGCTCATATCTTTTTTCACGCCGGTGCCATTTTTGTACCAGTTTGCCAAAATTCTGCAGGAGTTTTTGTTGCCGCCTTTGGCAGCTTTTTCATACCATTTTGCCGCCTCTGCTAAATCGACCTTGGTACCTGTACCTGTTTGCCACATATTGCCGAGTTGATATTGACACATCGAATCGCCTTTTTCTGCCACTTTTTGATAGTAGTGAAATCCTTGTTGTGGGTTAGGAGCGCCGAATTCACCATTAAAACAAGCCTTTGCGACGCAGCGCTGCGCGTCTGTGTGTCCGGCATCAGCTGCTTTCTTAAACCATTCAAAGGCAATCGCTTTATCTTTTGCTGACTTTGCTGAATTGAGATAAATTCCACCTGCTCTCCATGCACCCTCTGGATCACCCAATTGGAAGGCCTTCCGGTAAAGCTGAGCAACCTTTTCAAAATCCGCTCGGGTTGTCGCCGATTGTTCAAACTTCTCACCTCGTGCAAGAAAACTCTTTGCACTCTGCTGATCGGAAGAGGTTGCAGCGCCCGGCAGAAGTGCAACTAGGAGGGAGACAAGTAATGGAAGTATCTTCTTCAGTGCGATTGACTCGTCAAAATTGAAGGGTGATCTCTTGTGCCTATTCTAACAAGTGCTACTTCTGCATCAGCGTCACTTGATTGCATATATGGA
>JAYRNY010000300.1:0-4896 GCA_041911975.1 bacterium
GTTATCGATTTAACCGCCGCTACACGTGGTATCAACTCGCGTCCCGACTTCTCTCCGCTTGCGCTCTTCGACCTCCAGTTCCGTATGCTGCAATATCCTAAGACGCAGGTTTTCAATCGAAATACTAGAGAAGATAGTATAATGCTGTTCGAAGTTCTTTCTGGGGCAGGCGCCTGCGCCGCCCCCGCTAAAAGAAGATACACATATATGGACTATGATTGGAAAGGTTTTTGCCTTCCAAATACATCGTTCTTGATCTTTACCCCACCCTGCCGCCATCGTGCAACTGAAGCTCACTCACAAACTGCTCATCCTTGTTGTTCTGCCGCTTTTCTTTGAGCTGTGTTTTGTTTTCGTTCTCTCCGGGCTTTTGAAAAATGCAGAGACTGAGCTGCACAGAGAAACGCACAGTAAGGCAGTAATTGCCGAAAGCAATGAGTTGGTGAAAAACTTTTACGACACCTCATCCGCCCTTGCCGCATACGCTTTCAGTCCTTCCCAGCAAGTGACTGCCGAGTATTTGAAGCGGGTTGAGCTGATTCCGGCGCGCCTGAGATCTTTGGAACTTTTGGTATCCGGATCGCAGCGCCAGAGAGCGTCTTTCAATGAGGTCTACATCTCGACGAATAAGGCGCTCAATTTGCTCAAGAAAATCAAAACGGATTTGGACAGTGGAGAGAACGCTCGCAATCTGTCCTCGGCCAGCTTTCTTCGCAAGCGTGTGCGCTCTGCTGTGGGCGAGCTAATTACGCACATCCACGCGCTTGTGGCTGAAGAAAGGCAGATTGAGGAAGTGGCTCCGCAGGCGCAAGCGCGTGTCCGCCAGCTGATCGTCGCCTGTATCGTGGGCGGCATCGCATTGAACATTCTTCTTGCCGTCATGCTTGCTTTGCTGATATCTCAGAGTACGGTAAACAGGCTGAGAATTCTCATGGACAACACAAGAAGAATAGTGGGCAGGCAGGAGCTCAATCCCGTGGTCGGTGGAACCGATGAAATCGCGCATCTGGACGCCACTTTCCACGACATGGCCAGAGAACTCGCTTTGGCGGAAAAGCAAAAGCAAGAAGTCATTTCGATGGTCAGTCACGATCTGAGAAGCCCTCTTATGTCGCTCGATTTCTCGCTTACGCTCATTGGCTCCGGCAAGTATGGTGAACTCAACGAGCGCGGCTTGAAAGAGCTGAACTCAGCGGAATCGAGCGCGAAACGATTGATCCGCCTGATCAACGATCTTCTCGACATAGAGAAAATCGAGTCAGGTAAAATGAACGTTCTCAAAATGCCCCTTTCTTTTCACAGTCTGGCAGAGCGTTCTATTGACGCGGTGCAGGCGCTTGCTGCTGAAAAGAACATTGATCTCGTCAGCGAATGCGAAGACGACATCGAATTTCCCGGCGACGCCGACCGCTTGGAACAAGTGGTCATCAACCTTCTGGGCAATGCGATCAAATTTTCTCCGGCCGGTTCGCAGGTAAAAATCAGCGGCGAGGAAAAAGACAATTTTGTAGAAATTCGCGTCACCGATTCAGGACCCGGTATTCCAGCCGATTTCAAAAAGAAAGTCTTCGAGCGCTTTCAACAAGTTTCGCGCGGCGACGGCAAAGAAAGGGAAGGAACAGGTCTTGGCCTGGCCATCTCCCGCGCTATTGTCGAGGCGCATGGCGGCACGATTGGGGTTGATTCCGAAGGCGGCAAAGGCTCCAGTTTTTGGATTCGTTTGCCTGATGGTTAGGGCAAATTTCCAAGGTGCTAAAATCAGAAACTTCATCCAGACTTAGCCGAGGTTTGTATGTTCAAGGTCGAGCGTTTGCATCCGCCGTATCCGACCATTGATGTGCGTGTTCATCCCGAGCAGGTGCAGTTTATCGATCCGATTGAAAAAGCCATCGCCACACTGACCCCGACTGAAATTCCGTTCGTCATGAAAGACAATGAAATGGCCGTCGGCTTCTTCACGCTCAGGCAGGCTCACAGTGACAACATAGATCAGCTGCGTGGCGACGATCGCGTGACCTTGCTTTCTTTCATGGTCGATTCTCGTCATCAGGGAAAGGGCTACGCTTCAAAGTCTCTGGCGCAGTTGCCAGAATTAGTGAAAGAGATTTTTCCGTACACAGTCAGTGTGGGACTTTCAGTAAATTGCCGCAACAAGCAAGCCTACAGGTTGTATGTAAAGAATGGTTTTCGCGACATAGGCGAACTCTTTCACGGTGGCTCCGCCGGACCGCAACACATCATGGTCATGGACATCTAGGCTAAGGATTTATTCTAAGGATCAATGCGATAACCTACGCCGTGGACGGTTTTGATCGGCGGATCGACGCCATCCAGGGTCAGCTTTTTCCGGAGATTCTTGATGTGCGTATAGATAGTCTCGCTGGTTGAATCGGAGTCCGAGCCCCAGACGTTTCTCAGCAGCTCATCAGGACTGACCACTTTGCCGGGGCGGCGCATCATGTATTCGAGCATGGAAAATTCGCGGGGTTTGAGGGCAATTTC
Source organism: bacterium (assembly GCA_041911975.1). Classification (GTDB taxonomy): domain Bacteria; phylum Cyanobacteriota; class Vampirovibrionia; order Obscuribacterales; family Obscuribacteraceae; genus QKMZ01. The sequence goes on from JAYRNY010000300.1 coordinate 2,503, forward strand.
CGTATCGTTCAATGTGACTTTGCGGCTCACCGTGTCGAGCGCCAATTGTCCCGCGGTAAGGCGCACACCGGAAAAATTCTGCGGTCGTCTTTGCAGTGCTCTCAGGCGCGCGGAAAGCTCTCTGGCATCGAACGGCTTGGTCAGATAGTCGTCGGCACCGGCATCCAGCCCGCGCTCTTTGTCGTCAATGCCGTCCTGCCCTGTGAGGATTAGAACTGGCGTAATTCCGCCCCGGGCGCGAAACTTCGTCAGTACATCGATGCCCGTCATGTCAGGCAACCCGAGATCGAGAATGATTACCTCGTACTTGAAATCTTCCAGGCGCTCGCAAGCAGTGGCGCCGTTGCCGGCATGCTCGACGATGTGTTTTTCCGTCTCCAGCCATTCGAGAACCCGGGTTGCCAGGGTTTCGTCATCCTCGACCAAAAGAATCTTTGCCATCCGCGATTACACCAATACTCACTGGTCTGCATATGATAGCAGCGCCTGCCACGCGTGTATCTCAGCCAGTGGTGTAATCTTGTCCTTAGAGATGGCAGGATTTTGAATTTGCGCGCCGGCAGTATTTTTGTTTTTTCCATGATGCTTTTGCTATGCAGTTGCGCGGCAGGCGGCGAAGATTACGACGCCCGTTTTCTTGAAAAGTATTTGCTCGATGGCGAAAGAGCTTTGCAGGACGATGATGGAGACAGAGCTGAGCGCATCTTTCGACAAGCAGTGGGACATGCTGAAAAGCTGCCCGCTGGTGACTGGAGGCTGGCACTGGCTGAAGGCAGGCTCGGAAAAGTGCTTGCTGCCAACAATCACACAGACGAAGCAAAAACCGTACTGAAATATTCTGTTTTGCACTTTCGATCGGCTCGGCCTGCCGTCAATGATATGAGTGCCAATCTGGTTGCCAAAGAGCGCGGGGAGGCAGATTCCTTGCTGGGCTTCTTGCTGGTCGAGGGCGGCGACTTCAATGATTCTCGACCCTATCTGGAGGAGGCGGTTGCGCTGCTTAGTCCCTTTTGGGCACACGCAAAAGATGATAAGGAACGCGATACAATATCGGGCGTGAGCTATGCTCGGTCGCTATATGGGCTTGCTCGCGTGCGCCTCAACGATGGTGATGACCGCGGCGCGGCAAAATTTTTTCAAGACGCGCTCAAGGTGGTTGATGAAGAGAGTATCGCTATGCCTCTGCGCAGCGACATTGCCGGTGCGTATGCAAAATTGCTACAGAGCGAAGGCAAATTCGATCAGGCCGATCAGATTGGCGCAAAACAAGAAGATTACGAACGCTACAATCCGGGCGGTCCGAAAGCAATCGCACGCGACGCCTGGCGCCAGGCATACGACAAGGGAAGAGAGGCTGTTAAAGATTCGAATTACGAGCAGGCCGACAAGTACTTCGAAGAAGCAATGAAGCAGGTTGCTTTGTACGACAGGGACGGAGACAACGCACTTGCTACCTGTCTCGACTGGGCCAGGGTGAAGCATAGGCTCCATGATGAAGCTGGCACGCAGCGGCTTTTAAAACGTGGTGAAGAAATATCGATGAAGAACGGCGGTGAGAAAGGCGTCTTTTACGATAACTTCCTTGCCTGCAAAGCGCGGATTTTGAAGTTGCAGCATAAGTATGAAGAGCAGGAAGCACTGCTGAAAAAGCAAATCACTTTGCGTGAAGAACTGCGCGGTAAGAGCACTTTTCATGTTGCTGAAGCGCTTGCCGACTTGGGCACCTGTCACTATCGCCAAAATAAATTGGCTGAGGCGGAAGCAGACTTCAGAAGTGCAATCGAGATTTTCAAACAAAGCCCGCACAACAATGCAAAACAACTCAAAGAAGTCTACGACGACTTGATTCCAGTGTTGGAAAAACAGGGCAAGGTCGAGGACTTACGTCAATTCAAATTCGATAGAGCAGTGCTCGTGAAAGACATCGTTAAATGGGATGCTCAAAAGCACGAAGACTGACATTGATAGTAAGGGGCGGAGCACGCAATTGAGAGTCTCAAGAACTTGCCCGCTGGGTTTGCGTAATGTAGAAAAACTCGGCTGAACAAATCTTGAACTGGTGAAAAACGGCTCAGTACGCTGGTTTCAAAAACATCGAAAATTGCCTAGGCTGTTCAGGATTTGTTCAGGCGGCAAATCGTAAATTCATTCCATCGCCGCAAGTTAATTGCCTGGGACCGGCGGCGAGACATATTTACGGTTTACAGCATTCACTGCGAAGGGGAAGTGGATTGGCGGGCTCAAACTTATAGTCATTAATCAGCCTGCGTGATTATTGTTTGAGCTGGCCCGTCCCGCTAGAGTCCAATCTCCAAAAACAGTTTCATCAAAGAAAAACGGTCTGCGGACCGTTTTTTTGTTCCTTGGGGAAATTGGAAAATCTTGTGCCTGGAA
>JAYRNY010000301.1:0-2288 GCA_041911975.1 bacterium
TCAGTCCCAGCGGGTTCGTGCCCAGAGTAAATTTGACGAATGGAGCTGTCAATGTCAAAGCCAGCCACAATACCGAGGAGGCCTGCAACGTGACCGTGGCAGTCTTGGCGATGATGGCGGAGCGCAGTCCGTGCGGCGCAAGAATAATCTGCCGATAGGTTTTCTCCATCCATTCATAAATCCAGGAGAAACCCAGATTCATCGACGCGAGCACATAGCAGAGATACGCCGTCAGTCCCGGTGTAATAAAATCGCGCAGCTCATACTGAAAATTGGATAGAGAAGAAGTCTTGATCGCAGTGTCGATATCATGATTGCCGGGTCCGGTTAGACCACGCAAAAGCCCCATGGAGATTTGATCGTCGACGAATGGGTTGTGCCCTTCGGTGATAATTTCGATTGAATCATCGAGCGGATCTTCGTCCACTTTGGCAAAGGCAACAATCTTACCTTCGAGCAAATCACGTTTTGCCAGGTTCAAATCCTGATATTCAACTATTTCAAAGCGCTCACTGGGAGCCAGCTTCTTCTTCAGATCACTGACATTGCCAGGATCGTAAAGTCCGAACGGAATGTGTCGCGCACCAGATAGAGTGTCACCGACAACTGCAACAATGAGAATCGCCATGATTAAACTTGCAATCAAATAAGCAGGACGCCTGATCCATTGCCGCGTATCTTTTCGAATGATGGCGATTATCTGTTCCACCTCTATGACTCCTTGCTCGCTGGAGCAACCGGCGCCTGTTCCATCTTCGCAAGCGGAGCATGCGAAAGCGCCAGATAAATCTCTTCCAGGCTGGGCTCGCTGGTCGAGACACCCGTGATTGGAATATGCTCGGTCTCGATCCAGTCAGTCACCGCCCGCAGTGTGTCAGATAAATGTCTTTCGCTGGTCAGTGCAATTGAAAATGTATTGCGCAATTCGTCGTATGAAACTTCACCGAAAGCAAAGTTTCTCAAACGTCCCAGACTGGACTCCAGCTCCTCAGGCGTGGGACGGCGGGACATGCGCACGCAGATCGATTTCATGTGATTCAATCTGCCGCGCAATTCCTCTATGGTGCCTTCGGCGATCAACCTGCCGCGCACGATAATTCCGACACGGTCGGCAAGCAATTCAGCTTCTTCCAAGTAGTGAGTGGTGAGAAAAATCGTCACACCCTCATGTTTCAGACCGGTAAGTATCTCCCAGATGTGTTGACGCGATCCTGGATCCAACCCCACCGTCGGTTCGTCTAAAAACAACACCCTTGGTGAACGCAAAAGGGCGCCCGCAATCGAAAGCTTTCGCTGCATGCCTCCCGAGAAATCGCCAACATAGTCATCCCGGCGTGAGAGCAAGTCCCACTGGCTGAGGTGCTGCTCAATTCGTTGAACCGCGCCCTCTCTCGGCAGTCCGTACAACCGAGAGACAAACATCAAGTTCTCAAACGCCGTAAGCTCCTGATACAGGGCCACGTCCTGAGAAACAACAGCAAATTTCGACTTCACCTTCTCCGCCTGCGAAACGCCGTCAAAGCCTGAAATACTGAAGGTTCCAGACGTCGGCTTCAGCAGAGTCGTAAGCATATTGATGGTAGTCGTTTTGCCGGCGCCGTTGTCGCCCAAAAGCGCGTAAAGCTCGCCTGGGTGGACTTCCAGGTCAAGATGGTCAACGACGGTTCTCTTTCCAAAAACCTTCGTCAGCTGGGTTACCTTAATCGACGGTGCTTCACTCATCGCCTGCAATATTAGCAGTTTCCAGCAGTTTCGGCGTACCTGGGAGCGCCGGCGGCTCGTCGGCGTCGGGCGGCATGTATGCCGCCCCTCTACAATTGAGGAGATCGTAGTGGCGCATCGTATGCGCCTGTTTCTATAGAGGCGACACCATGCGTCGTCCGGTCTTATGCGAAACTAGAAATAGCCAATCATCTCTAACAACGATGCAGCCTTCAAAATCCAGCTCTACAAAAACTCATATCCTTGCTGCGTCATTCTGCATTATTGCAGGCATGAGCTATGGAATGTTGTGGTCGAACCACTGTCCAATTGAGCCGTTTCTTCTCGGGCTTCTTGCTTTTGGCAACGCAGCTATATGGATTTCCACGGGTAACCTCATTTGGAGCATCGCAAGAAGGAGAAATTTCACTGCTGCACTGACGCTATTCGTCGGCTCAATTCTCCTTGGAATTCTCGTTTTAGGTATCGTCGCTACTCAGTCCAGATGCTTACATGGAACGTGCAATCTACAAGCGCGCTCGGAAGATTTGTCGCAATACAACGCTAATATAGAAGGCATTGATCGA
>JAYRNY010000302.1:0-4725 GCA_041911975.1 bacterium
GGCGCAAAGGACGTAGAATATTGCTTTCACTGGCTTAGACGGCAAACTGTGGCTGACAACGCGCGTCCTGACGCAAATAGAGCGCATATCTCAATTTTTGGAGCGGGAAGCTGGGGCCTTACCATGGCTTGGCTTTTCGGCAATGCCGGTCATGATGTGATCCTCTATACAAGAAGCGCCGAAAAAGCGAAGCGCCTGGCGGCTGAGCGCTCGATTAGCGAGCCCGTCAAAGTAGATCTGCCTGCCTCGGTCAAAGTCACCTGCGATTTGAAGGAAGCTTGCGCTCCCGAACGTCTGCTTATCTTGGCGTGCACCTCGCAGACTGTGAGGGAATTGTCTTGTGCCATACATGATGTTCTTCCCGGGTCAGGCAAACCAACGGTCGTGGTCAGCGCCGTCAAGGGGTTGGAGCTGGGGGCATTGAAGCGTATGTCTGAAGTGATTTCGGAGTCGATACCCAATGCCAACGTTTGTGCTCTTTCCGGTCCCAATCTTGCCGATGAGATTCTTCTGGGCATGCCTGCCGCCACTGTTGTTTCCTGCAAAGAAGCTGAGGTGGCAACATCCGTGCAGGCGGCGCTGTCGTCGAAAAAATTCCGTGTCTACACCAATCCTGACATCATAGGCGTGGAGTTGGGCGGCTCTTTGAAGAATATCATCGCCATTGCCGCAGGAGTCTTGGACGGACTCAAGCTGGGAGCCAATTCGAAAGCGGCGCTACTGACGCGAGGTCTGGCGGAGATGACAAGATTGTCCGTCACCCTGGGAGGCGAAAGCGCCACTCTGGCTGGTCTGGCCGGAATGGGCGACCTCTTTGCCACGTCTTCCGCCGTCTCCTCGCGCAATTACAGGCTGGGGAGAGCCCTTGCCAAAGGGGCGACGGCAAAGGAGGCACAAGCCGCGCTGGGTGTGGTTGCCGAGGGGGTGTCCACTACGTTTGCCGTTTGTGAACTTGCAAAACGCCTCAATCTGGACCTTCCCATAGCTTCTGCGGTGGAGTCTATGCTCCTAGGGAAAACTACGCCGGAAGGCGCGATAATGACTCTGATGTCCAGACCGCCGGTCCCGGAAGCCAGACCTTCAAGTGAGAAGACTGGTCCTGCCGGCGGAAAAAGTGTCAACAGCATCATCGGTGGCTAAGGAGAATGAAAGTAATCTATGACTGACAAACGCCTGCTCATGCTCTCCTGGGAATATCCACCCCGCATCATCGGCGGGTTGGCACGTGTGGTCGAGGCGCTGTCGCGCCAGTTGGCCAACGACAAATGGGAAGTGCATGTGGTCACAGCCGATCACCCCGATACTCCCGAGCATAGCGTGATGGACGGCGTGCACGTGCACAGAGTCAAAAATCAAACCGACACTACCCCCGATTTTCTCACCTGGGTTCACAGATTGAATTTCGGCATGCTGCAGCATGCGATTCAATTGCACCGTAAGCATCGGTTCTCACTCGTTCACGCGCATGACTGGATGGTTACCGATGCCGCCTGGACTATCAAGACCGGTTGCGGCATTCCTATGGTTGCCACCATTCACGCCACCGAAGCCGGCCGCATGCATGGCATTCACAATGATCTCAATCGCTATATCCACCAAATGGAATGGCGCCTTACTTTCGAATCATGGGAAGTGATCGTCAACAGCCACAGCATGCATGCTGAATTGCAGCGACTTTTCGGCGTTCCCAAAGACAAGATAGTGGTCATTCCCAACGGCACCGATCCCGATACTTTCGATTTTCCCTTCGATCCGGGTCCGATGCGCAGCCAATATGCCGGTGCGCACGACCAAATTATTTTGTATGTCGGTCGACTGGTCAATGAAAAGGGTGTGCAAATCCTGCTGGATGCGGCACCGAAGATCATCTCCGCCTGCCCCGGCGCTCGCTTCTTGATCGTCGGCACGGGCTATTACATGGATCACCTGAAGCATCAAGCGCGCTCGCTCGGTATCGACAATTACGTGAGATTCCTCGGATATGTCGATGATGATTCGCTGAAGAAGTTCTTCAAGATTTCCGATGTCGTCTGTATCCCCAGTCTCTATGAGCCTTTTGGCATAGTTGCATTAGAAGGCATGGCGGCTGGAAAACCGGTCGTCACTTCTGACACCGGAGGCCTGACTGACTTCGTCGAGCACGGTGTGACAGGACTCACTACTTATACCGGCGACGCGAACAGCCTGGCCTGGGGAATCATGGAAGTGATCCGCAATCCGGAGCTGGCCCAGCGGATGGCCAAGGATGCGCACGAGAAAGTCCATCATATCTACAACTGGAAAGTGATAGCCAAACGCACTGAAGAGTTGTATGACAAAGTTCTCGTCGAAGCAGCAAAAATTGGCGAGGATGGAGTTTCCTCGCGCCCGAAAGTGCCGGTCAGCGCAAGCAAACCGGCGATTTCTCCAGGTTCTTCCGGTTGAAAATTTGAAATTTCGCGGATACCGGTGTCTTGAATGAATTTCCCAGTAGAATAACCTTCCCAGTAACCAGTAGAAGGATATGGAGGTCCAGAAAATGAAAGCGGTGATCATGGCGGGCGGTTCCGGAACCCGACTGAGACCTCTGACCAGCAACCTGCCCAAGCCTATGGTGCCGGTTTTCAATGCGCCGATGGCGGAGCATATCGTCAATCTTTTGAAGACTCACGATATGAAGGATATTATTTTCACCCTCCACTATCTGCCCGATGCTATTCGCGATCACTTCGGCGACGGCACTGATTTCGGCTGCCGCATCTCCTATTCGGTGGAAGAAGGAAAACCGCTTGGCACAGCCGGTTGCGTCAAGCAGATTCAAGACCAGCTCGATTCTACTTTCGTTGTTATTTCCGGTGACAGCTTGACCGATATGGATCTTTCCAAAGCGGTGAAGTTCCACAAAGAGAAAAAATCCAAAGCGACCCTGGTGTTGAAACGCGTCGAAAATCCCCTCGATTATGGTGTCGTGATTGTCGACGGAGAACATCGCATCAAGCGCTTTGTGGAAAAACCAGGCGCCTCGGAAATCTTTTCCGACACGGTTAATACCGGGACTTACATTCTTGAGCCGGAAGTTATGCTCTATGTAATTCTGGGACGTGAGCAAGACTTCTCCAATGACCTTTTCCCGCTTTTGCTCTTGCGCAACGAACCCATGTTCGGCTATGTGGATGACGGCTATTGGTGCGACATCGGCAACCTGGCAGTTTACCGCCAGGCACACCAGGATGTCTTGGAAGGGAAAGTCAAACTGAAGAATCGCTCTTCGGAAATTCGCCCGGGTGTATGGGTGGGTGAAGGAACTGAAATCGATGCGTCGGTAAAGATCGAGCCGCCGGTCATGATCGGGCGCAATTGCCGCATCGGTCGAGACGCTCAAATAGACCAGTTTACCGTCATGGGCGACAATGTCGTCGTCCAGGAAAAGGCCAATCTCAAGCGACCGGTCATCTGGTCGAATTCATATATCGGCAGTAATTCTAATTTGACTGCTTGCGTAATTTGCAACAGCGCCACTGTTCATAATTCCGTCGAAATTCTCGAAGGAGCGATCATCGGCGCCAACAGCAATATCGGTCAGGAAGCCCAGATTAGCCCTGATGTGCGGGTTTGGCCGGACAAACTGATCGACTCGGGCGCGAGAGTCACATCGTCTGTTATCTGGGGAACCAAAGCGCCGCGCACCTTATTTGGTGCACACGGTGTGCGCGGTTTGGCCAACATCGATATAACTCCGGAGTTTGCCGTCAACCTGGCGGCCGCGTATGGATCCACTCTGAAATCAGGCCCCGTGCTGGTCAGCCGTGACTACTGGCGCGTCAGCCAGATGATTTCACGAGCCATCGTTTCCGGTCTGGTATCCGTCGGCATCGAGGTGCAAAACCTCGAGTCCATGTCACTGCCTATTGCCAGGTATTATGTGAAAACGCAGAGAGCTGCGGGATTGATGCATACCCGCGTATCGCAGCGCGAACCCGACAAACTGTCGATTGAATTTTTCGACAGCGAGGGAATTGCCATTACAAAAGCGATGGAACGCAAGATCGAAACCACTTTCTTCAAGGAAGACTTCCCTCGTTGCCTGCCTGCAGATGTAGGTAGTATCACATTCCCCAGCCGCGTGCGCGAGTATTACGCAGACGAGTTTCTCAAGCACGTTAAAGGGCAGGTCTTCGAAGAGGACAAAGTTCCTTTCTGTATCGTGCCGGGAAGCAATTACACGAGAAAGACCAAATCCGGTGCCATCGCCACTCAGGCACCCAAGGTCGTAATCGACTATGCCATGGCGGAAACAGGCGTTCTTCTGCCTGATTTGCTGGGTCAAATCGGCATCGAGACGGTTGTTCTCAATTCGTCTATTAGAAACATGCCGCCGCGTCCGGAAGAAAGAATCGGTATGCGCAAGCAGCTTGCCGATGTCGTCAAGGCGCTCAATGCCGAGCTCGGCGTACAGATTGGCCGCAACGGCGAACAGATGACTCTGGTCGACGAGACAGGGCAGATTATTCGAGGAGAGCTTCTCCTGGCCGTTGTCGCCGATATCATTTTGAGAGACAAACCCGGTCGCTCGATTGTCGTGCCGGTGAACAGCAGCTCGTCGATCGAGCGTATTGCTGCTCGATACAACTGTCGAGTGGTTCGCTGCAAGGCCTCCGAAACGGAAATCGGCAGCACGACTGCCAAACTGGAAGGGGCTGTATTGGGCGGCAGCGCCAATGGTTGCTTCATTTTCCCGGAATTCCA
>JAYRNY010000303.1:0-3983 GCA_041911975.1 bacterium
CCTACGACGATGGCGCGTGACGAGTAAGTCTCAGGAAAGACGACGCCGAGCATGTTGTTCTCATAGCGCGCCGGCACATCGACGTCGCGGATAGCTCCGCGGATGATGCTGGCTGCTGCTTTGAGGGTGTCGTCGATAAACATCTGCCCATATTGAGCGCCCAGATCGCCAAGTTTGTCGACCGACATAATCAAAAGCGAGAGCGGACGTTTGTATCGCTTGGCGCGGCGCAGCTCGTACTCGAGCTTTTTCATGAATGTGCGAGGGTTGTACAGCTCAGTGAGAGAATCGATGAGCGTCATCTTTTCGATTTCGTCGAGCTTCTCATCGGACAGAGCTTCGCGGCTCTTGTCAAGCATCTCTTGCTGCTTGCCTTCTTTGAACTTCTGGCGACTGACGCGCATCTCCACAAGCATGTCAGTGAACTTGGAATCGCGCGCTTGCGCCCAGCCACCTTGCTTGCTGCCAATCTTTTCCTTCTTGTCGCTGCCCTTATTCCCCTTGGCCATTTACACTTTCCTCGATACTTCCAGGACGTTAAATCGTTAAATGTTGTCGACGTCGATGCCATAAGAAGTTTAGCCTGATCCGCGCTGGTTAAACTCATACCTGGCTCTATTTCTGACAATTCCCAGAAAAGGTTACCTTAAATCAAATGGCAAGTATTGAGAGACCGAAGAGAGGGTAAGAATAAAAGGCACTAGAAGTTTCGAACCTGGCACCCTCACGAATTCCCCAAAGATATGATTTAGGTTGCGTTCTGGGATGTGCGATCGTGAGAAAAACAGCAAATACTCGCTCAGGCAGTGAATGTGAGGTAGAGTAGATTTATTGGGAAACTCAATTTGGCTGATAGAGAGCCAATTTTGGGCAATGGAGCAAAAACCGAAATGGAACAGCAAAGGGAAGTTCAGGAAGAGTACGCCGAAACCCTGGAGTATTACAAAAGCCAGCATAAGACCCTGGGTTGCAAAATCACTCACATGATTGGCGTTCCGATGATTGCGCTTTCGGTGCCCATGCTTCTGTTTAGTCCCCGGCGAGCCGCCAATCTTCTGGCTGGAGGTTGGGCGCTGCAATTCATTGGCCACTATGTTTTCGAGAAAAACAGCCCGGTAGTCCTTACCGACTATCGCAATCCTATGGTTATTCTGGCTGCGTTGGACTATGTGACTGAAAGCTGGGTTCGCCTCTTCAAAGGCCTGCCTCTTATTGAGCGGAAAAATCCGGAATTGATTACTATGCAGCCGGATGGAAACGGCAAAGGCCGTTAGGTTGGCGGACGATGCATGGCAGCGCCTCTAAAGTGAAAACGAGAAGAGGCGGGTTATAACCCGCCTCTTCCAAAGTCTTAGAATTCAGTTTTTTCTGGCTTAGCGTCTGTAACCGCCGCCGGCGCTTTCTTTCGGGCGCGAAGGATTGACAACAATTTGTCTGCCCTCAATCGTTTGTCCGTTGAATTCCGAGACGGCTGCTTCAGCCATTTCCTGTGTTTCCATCTCGACAAAGGCGAAGCCCCGCTTGCGGCCTGTTTCTCTGTCTACAGGCATGGCGACGGAAACGACAGTGCCGGAGCGGGAGAACAGCTCTTCCAGCTCTTGCTCGGTCAGTTTGAATGAGAGGTTGCCGACAAATAATTTCGTGTTCATAACAGTCTATCCTTGAAATACAGAACGAATGCCAACGCATTTGGCGTTTGCATTAGACCCTCTGGGCCCGACACAGTATCTCATGACTTGTCAGCAAAGTCTCAAAAACCGGGGGTTTTGGGTAATTATTTTAGTTGGGCTGGTCTAGGGGGCAGGAGGAGCTGGCGGAGTTTCACCGGAATCGCTGCCTGGCTTGGCTTTTCCTCGTTTCAGCGTGCCGGCCACCGAAGTTACGCATTTATCCAGTTGCAGGTACTTTTTGATAGCTGCATTGACCGACGCCTGTGTTTCAGCATTGACCTTAGAGGCGAAATTATCCAGAAAATCGAGCGGCAAACCCATCATCGAGGAATAGACCAGCTGTCCGGCAATTGACCGCGGGGAACGGCTTTCGACCACATAAGCTCCTGTGAGGTGACCTTTCTCATGGTCTAGCTCTTCCCTGGTAATGCCTTCTTTCACGTACTCTTTGACGATTCGGCTGATGTGGCTCTGCGCCTTCTCCAGATTCTCCGGTGCTACCGAGTATGAAATCGCCCACACGGAGCCTGGATAGGACGATTCGGTCAGTGATGAAGTGATTGAATAAGTCAGACCGTACCTGTCGCGCAGAGGCGCCAGCCGGCAGGCAAAGCTGTCATATCCTAGAGCGGCTGAGGCTATCGTCTCTGCAAAATAGTCTTTTGACTTGATCGATACAGGCGCCGGGCATCCGATCACGACATCCATATTGGTTTTGTCGGCGAGGTCGCAGGTAATGCGGCGACCGAAAAAGGCTCTATTGACAGAGGACTCATCAATGACAATATTGTCCGGTTTTCCGCTTTTGTAGGAGGCAAACTCTCTGGCCACAAGCTTTATCACTTCGTCCGTTTTGATGTCACCGACAAAGGAGAGCACCGTGTTGGCGGCAGTGAACTGCTTCTCGTGGAAAGCGGCCAGATCATCGCGTGTTAGAGCCTTGAGGTGCGTTATCTGGTCGTCGAAAGTGTTGGCATAATAAACGCTGTCCGGTTTGTACAATGCGTGGCGCAGAGACATCCAGGCAATTGAGGCAGTGCTGGCTTTGCGCTCTTCAATTTCGGATATCAAAATATTTCTTGATGTTTCAAATTCTTCTGCCTGGTAGAGCGGCTTTAGCATAACGTCGGCGATAAGAGGAACTATATCGGGAGCATCAGCAGCCACCACATCCACATTGAAGCTGGTGAAAAAGCTGTCAGCTGAGAACTCAAGGCTGGTGCCCATCGCCTCGAGTATCTCTGAGATTTTGAACTTAGAATAGCGGCTCGATCCTTTGGTCAGCAATTGAGCAGCCATGGGCGGGACCTTTGACCGCGTCGAAGGTTCGAAGTAGCGCCCGGCTTTTATTTTTCCTGCAATCGTCAGTGTTCCTTGTCCTGGCATTGGCAGGACAATTACGGTTAAACCATTGTCGAATTTCAGTGTTTCAGTGCGTGAGCCAAGCTTGCCTTGTCCTCTCTTTCGTGAAACAAGTTTGAGTGGTTCTGCATTCGGTGCGTTCGTTCCCTGACAAGAACCCGTTTGCGGCTCCCCCACAACGGGGGCAGGGCGTGTGTTTGCGGAAACAGTGTCCGGCGCAGAAACTTTTGTGTTTTTTGGATCGGCCTCTGGGGCAGTTTCTGCATCGGCGGCTTCATTTGATGGAGACCCGTTTTCTGCCTTTCCACCATCCTTTGGTTTGTAATACCCGACCGTCATGTTGTTTGTCGCCAGGTATTTTTTCGCCGCCGCTTGAACTTGCTCGGGTGTGACGGCATCGATCTTGTCGCAATATGTCGTCCACCATTTCCAGTCTGCTACTCCGATTGCATCGCCAATTTGCTCCGCACGTCCGAGGCTGTCGACAGCATCAAGCTGATAGCGTTTTGTGATTTCGAGCTTGGCTCGCTTCACCTCGGCATCGGTCGGCGTATTGTTTGCGATGTCTTCAACCGCTGCTCGGGCAGCTCTTTCCAGCTTTTTTAAACTGACTTCTTTGGCCGGCGTTGCACCCAACAAGAACAGTCCCGGATCGCGCATCACATTGTTGAACGCATACACGTCGACCGCCAGCCCTTTGTCTACAAGAGCGCGATATAGGCGGCTGGATGTCTTGCCTTTGTCGCCTAAAACAGATTGCAAAACTTCCAGAGGATAAGTGTCTTTGTCTGTGGATTTGACTGTGTGATAACCGATGAGAAGCCTTGGCACGTCCTGCCCTCTCACCACGGTGAAGCGGCGCTCGCCTTCTTGCGGTGGTTCTTTCGTATACACCAAAGGAAGTTTTTTCTGTGCTTTTTTGAGACCGCCAAACTTAGAGGCTACATCAGC
>JAYRNY010000304.1:0-3402 GCA_041911975.1 bacterium
AGTTGAGACGTTTGAAGGAGGGGCGCTCGACAGGCAGTGCTTGTCGAGTAGCCCCTGCTTCTGCCTCTTGGGCTTAGCCGCGGATTTACTTGTTGCTTGTCCCTGAATATGTCCTGGTGCGGGTAAACTAAAGACCTTCACCAGGACATATTTTTTTGCCCACAGTTGTCAAGAGGTGATGACTGAAGGCTGAATCATGAGTCCAGATAAGGAGTTTGCGTGGATTCTCTCGAAAAATTCAGCCTCGAGCGTTTTTTGAAAAACCAGATCTCTGACGAGGAAGTCAATTTCCCCGTCCTTGACTTCGGGTCCATGGAATGCATGGACTCGCGTGCCGAGCGCAGCGATCTGGAATGGTTGAGCACCAACGGTCTTGGTTCATACGCCTCTCAAACGATCGCTCTGGCCAATAACCGCCGCTATCACGCCTTGTTCGTAGCGGCTTTGCAGCCGCCGGTGCGCCGCACCGTCCTTCTTTCGCGAATGGATGAAGTGGCCATAACCGCAGACGGAAAGCAATTCGAGCTGTCCACCTCGTACTGGCAAAACGATGCGGTGGCGCCGCATGGCTACGAGCACTTGAGAGCATTCGCCAACTTGCCCGTGCCCACATGGCAGTACGAGATTGCCGGAGGAACACTGGTAAAACAAGTGACGATGCTGCACGGACAGCAGCGTGTCGTCATCGGTTACACCTGGCTGCCTGCTCAGTCTGAGCCATCAGATCTGGTTCTGAAAACAGCCGTCCTTGCCACTTTTCGTGATTTTCACAGCGAAACGCGCGGTGATGAAGGCTGGCAATTCCAGCAAAACCATCAAGGTAACGGCGTTTTCATCAAAGCATACGATGAAGCTGCCGAGTGGCACCTCCACTATTCATCCGGCACCTACAGGCAAGACCCCGATTGGTACTGGGGTTACAGTTGGTCGGGTGAATGGGAGCGCGGTCTTGCCGACAGCGAGGACCTCTACCGAACCGGTTTTCTGGAAGTGTCGTTGAAGCCGGGCGAGACGTACACGGTCAGCGCCGGTCTTGCCGCGCCCGAGCAAGAACTGGAGATCAACCAGGCGGTGCGTGAAGAATGGGCACGGCTTCAAGATATAATTGCCGCCTCCGGTGTAGACGGCCAGATTGCCAGACAGTTGTTGATTGCCGGAGATCAGTTTGTCGTGCATCGCCAATCGACGGACAATGCGTCCGTGATTGCAGGCTACCACTGGTTTTCCGATTGGGGCAGAGACACGATGATCAGCCTGCCCGGCTTGCTGATTGAGACCGGCCGTCACAGCCTGGCGCGCAGCGTTCTATCCACTTTCGGCAAATGCATGAGCGAGGGAATGCTGCCTAATCATTTTTCAGACTCGGGCGAAGAACCGCACTACAACACGATGGACGCCACGTTCTGGTGGGCGGTGGCGCTTGATGAGTATTACAGAAACACCGGCGACATCCCGTTTCTCCTCGAGCAAGTTCCTCTGCTGGACAAAGTCGTGATCGCCCATTTGCAGGGCACCAGGTACGGTATCAAAGTAGATCCGATTGATGGGCTGGTGATGGGTGGAGAACCTCATGTTCAGCTGACCTGGATGGACGCTAAGTGCGGAGACATGGTCGTTACTCCACGCCATGGAAAACCGGTCGAGATAAATGCGCTCTGGTTCAATTTGCTCAAGACTCTGGAATTGCTGCACACGACTCTGGGTTCTGCCGTGCTCGGCTCAGAAGGCGCCGAGTACGACATGCACATGGGGCTGTCAACGCGCTATGCCGATATGGCGGAGAAGGCGCGCGT
This sequence comes from bacterium, assembly GCA_041911975.1. Lineage (GTDB taxonomy): Bacteria > Cyanobacteriota > Vampirovibrionia > Obscuribacterales > Obscuribacteraceae > QKMZ01. Next base: position 1,794 of record JAYRNY010000304.1, read on the forward strand.
CGGTTTCAAAGCCTTTTGGAATGAGGCGGAAGGCTGCCTCTTTGATGTCATCGGCAGAGAGGGCTTTGTCGATCCGAGCATACGTCCGAATCAAATCTTTGCCGTCAGCCTGCCCTTCAAAGTCATCACTCCCGATGAGGCAGCCGGAGTGCTTTCCGTCGTCGAGAAGGATCTTCTCAGTGACTTCGGCTTGCGCACTCTTGCTCCCAGAGATCCGGCATATAAAGGCACCTATGGCGATACAATGGAAGCCGCGGATCAGTATCACCGTGATTTGACTTACCATCAAGGCACGGCCTGGCCGTTCCTTATCGGTGCCTGGGTCGATGCTCGAGTGGCGGTGCACGGGCTGCAGCAAAGCAATTTCGAGCTGATTGCCGAGCGCTTGCTTCCACTCATTCAGCACATGAATGAGGAAGCCTGCATCGGTTCTATATCTGAAATCTTCGACGGAGATGAACCTCATCGTCCCATGGGCTGTGTTGCCCAAGCCTGGTCTGTAGCCGAAATTACGAGAGTAGTTTTGAAATATCCGCAGCTAAGAGAAATACTGGAAGCGATGATAGTACCGCCAATGGTATCAGTGTGACTGGTATGAGCGTGTCCAATTGAAAGGGAATCATTGAAAGGAAAAAAATCTAGAATGAAAATCCAAGAGAAGAAATTTGTCTTTCCCTTCGCACTCCTGGTGGGTTTTCTGGCGACGATCTCTCCTGCCAATGCGGACAATCATTCTGCGCTGTCCCAGGCGCCGCAAAAACAGATTTCCAAACAAGCAGCCGGACAACCTTCCGCCCTGGTTGCAAAAACCGCTCCGGCGTCCCAGTCTGCGGCTGGTCGCGTGACGCTGACGGGTCCGCAGAAGACTCTTGTTTCTTCCGTAAAAAATTTGCGCGAGGCTGCGAAACTGACAGTGGCCCGCAAGTGGCCGCAGGCATACGCAGCCTATACAAATGTCATTAAAGCAAATCCGGAACTGGGTATCGCATACGCGGAGCGCGCCGTCACTCTCATTTTCATGAAGCGCTACAAAGAAGCGGTCAATGATTGCAACAAGGCAATTGCGCTGCACAAAGACACATTCGAGGTGTACAATCGCCGCGCCGCCGCCTACCTGCAGATGAAGCAGTACGACCTCGCGCTTGCCGACTTCACCAGGGTGATCAACATGCATCCGGCCTCGGCCGCCGCTTATCGCGACAGAGCAATATGCTACTTGCGAAAGGGTGACAAGAAGAGCGCCCAGAGAGATATCGACATGGCCAAAAAGGCTCTGGGAGGCAAATTGCCTGATCCGAAAAGGCAGGAAAAGTCGTCGTTCCTTGCTGTCAGCGGCTCCAACATCGTTGATTTGGGTTCGGTGCCGATCGAGAAAGTTGATGAGGTGATCAAGAAAGATCCGGCTCACAAGCCGGTCTACATGTTGCAACGCGCGACCATGAATATGTTCCAGGGCAAGCCGCAAAAGGCGCTTGAAGATGTAGATCAAGTGCTGAAGCAGAGCGACGCCGATCTGGCCAAGGCTGGTTGCCCACCCAGAGAGAAGATTCAACAGCTGAGAATGACTGCCCTCAACAAGCTGGGCCGGCATGCCGACGCAATTATCGAA
>JAYRNY010000305.1:0-2809 GCA_041911975.1 bacterium
GTCGGCGATGAATCAATTCGCAATCCTGTACGCTGATCGGTTCAAGCCGAGTGCGGCGTGAAACCAACCCGTCTCACACACAGAAAATCTGATAGGCCCTAGCGATGTGACGTTTGCACAACAAGTTATGACAAAACAGTATCGAACTACCTATGCTCAGCTGAACAATACGATCTTCTTTAAAGCGCACCTTCAGCATATAGATGCTGTCGCCCACTAGACCTAATCACCAATGTTGTAACCTTCTCGATCCTCGGGGGAATATGATGCGCTCAAGGTCAATAGCCCTCGACAAATATCAGCGACATCACGCTACAACGACCCTGTCAGTAGAGAGGAAAGGACAGTTGTTGGATTGGGTTAGTATAAAGATTTGACATCGACAGTGCTTCTACACTGGCTGCCGAGACCTTCCCGAAAACCAGTGATCAACAACTTCCTTCATGCGGAAGGCGTCAAAAGGTTTGAGAAGGTAGGCTTCCGCACCCAAGGTGAGGGCCTCTTCCGCCAGATCCTTGTTTTCTGACGCGGTGATCATTATGACAGGCGTGCTAGGGTGTCCTTCGCGCATACGACGTAATACGTCAAGTCCGTCTATGCCCGGAAGATTGATATCCAAAAGTATGCCATCGTATGGAGTGCTAAATTTTTCCAGCGCTTCAACTCCACTGCCAACTGTTTCAACCGCATACCCTTCGCCTGTTAGGCGATCGTAAAGCATGAGTCGAAGGTCCGGATCGTCATCGACTACGAGAAGCCGGCGTGTTTCTTCCGCTTTGTTTAAAGTAAAGCATTCCTTTTCGTTGCACAGTGGGAGGGTAAAGATAAACTCAGTACCATGCCCCTCCTCACTATGAGCCTCAATTCTTCCTTGATGCGCCTCCACTAAGGCTTTGACAATAGATAGCCCTAATCCCAATCCCTTCTCATGACTATTCTGACGGGCAACCCGGAAAAAAGAATCGAACACATTCGGCAAATCGCAAAGCGGGATACCACATCCAGTATCGCAAACACGTATCCGGCCTATATCCGGACCCTCCTTTTCAATATAGACCGTAATGTCGCCCTCTTCCGGCGTATACTTTATGGCATTATCAAGGAGATTGATCATAATCTGGCTCAGCTTGTCCCAATCTCCCATGACTGTCATATTTCTGTCGATGCATCGAAGCTCGACTCGCTGCTTCTTCACTGCTGACAACGGACTTAGTTGTTCTAGAACGTCATCGATAAGCTTGAATAACGCAATTTCAGTGCGGCTTATCTCAATTTTTCCAGTTTCGACCCTCGTTCGGTCCATAAGATCGGCAATCATGCGTGAGAGCCGGTCAGCATTCACTTTTATGCGAGTTAAATATCGCTGTTGACGAGGATCCAGAACGCCTATCAGGCCTGACAGCATATTTTCTACGAGTCCGCGAATGGCGGTGAGAGGAGTTCGAAGTTCATGTGAAACATGTGAAAGAAAGAGCGACTTCAGCTCGTTGAGGCGTTGAAGTTCCTTTGTCCGCTGCTGAACTTTATCCTCTAATCCAGCATTCAGAATTTCGATTTGACGATAGGCATCCGCGTTATCAAGCGCAATTGCGACTTGCCTCGCGATGGTCATCATCACATCTACATCATCTTGCCCCATGGAGTGTTCTTGATCCCGATCCACGGTCAGTGAACCGACGACGGCATTCTTAATTTTCAGAGGAACCGATACAAGGCATTTGGTCTGAACTCGAGCCGCCAGTTCCTGGGTGGGATAATGAAGCCGGTCCCAAACCGCTCTGATGTTGTCAACGAGAACGGGCTCTCCTCGCAACAGAACAGTCCCTTCCACAGTCGATGGGTCCGTAACATGCAGTTCGATTGATCGTGCATAGTCGGCAATCTCCGGCGTTACGCCAAGGATGCGAGCATCCGAAGAGATTTGTCGCGCCGGGTCGAACATCGCGATCATGCCGCGATCGTAATGCAATCCATGGAGAAGCTCCTGGAGTACACGATGAAAGAGATCTTCCCGATCCAGAGTTGAACCAAATATGAGTCCCGTATGGTGCACTGATGTCAGCTGGTTAACCTTTTGCCGAAGCTCGACCGTCGTTTGCTCCTGGTTCAGGTAGGCTTCACGCAGTTCTTCATGGCGGTGTTCTACTGCTCGCAATTGCTCTTGAATCAATGCATCACGCTCCCGCGCTTCCCTCTTTAATGCATGACACCTAAAAGCCAACCAGCACCATGTCGCAGGGATTAACGAAAAAAGCAGTGTTTCTATAGGATTGATATCTGGATGCCAGCTCTCCAGATATATCCATGCGGCCGCCCCGGTTAAAGTGCCTAACCCGATCGCGCCCCAACTTTTTGATGGCTGCGGCACCCACCGCAATTCCCATTCACAATACTCATCTCCCCGGGCCACACAGCGAAGGTCCTTTATGGCGGCTGACTCTTGATGATGGATGTGGAGGGGCGCCGATGCCAGGGCAGCTTTTGTAGAGTTACAGACAAGCCTGGCACAAGCTCGCCGATAGGGGCCGAATTGTTGAGAGACTGAGTCGGTAAAACGCAGACCAAGAATAGCGGATCGAGTGGTAATGTCTCGGGCCCACAGGATCAAGGAATCTTTGACGAAGGTTTCCCCAAAGTGGGGGAACATACGATAGATTTGCGAAATAGTGAAAGGCCGTCCTAAGGTCTGTAGGAGCGGGCGCAAAAATTTGTGCTGTCCGACATGCAGTGAAAACTCAGGGTCGCCCGAAAGGCGCTCACAAAATTCTCCCAAGAAACATGTAAACTCATACGAGTAACTATTCCAGAC
>JAYRNY010000306.1:0-1562 GCA_041911975.1 bacterium
CAAGGACAATTACGCACTATAACCCCAAATTCTAGGTCATGTTATGAAGTTTCCTGTGATAGGCCTTCTCCGAAAATTCTTAGGCAATGAGATCAGCGTCAACGAGTTCTGCGGGACATTGGGAGAATGGAATAATCTAGGTCTATGGGAAGAGCTAACGAAGGTCGAACGGAAGCTTTTGTCAAAGTATTTCTGGAATTATTTCGATATGTACGCAGTTGAAACACTTCCAAAATTCAATTGGTGGGAACGTTTTAGACGGTACATGCGAGGCGAGGGGAACATTGATTTGCAGGCTTTAAGGAAAGGCAGCGCCGAACTGCTTACGGCTTTGGAACAAGAACAGATAAAGCAACAGAGGTAGGTGTTGCTTCATCCTTAGAGTCTCTGGTTTGCAGAGCGGACACTTTGATTGAGCGAAGAAGTGAGTGAATGAGGCATCCATTTCTACAGCCAGCAGGCACGCTTCACCAGACAAGCTCTTTCGAGCCCTCACGGTGTTTCACCCATTGCAGTAGTTCGGACGCTGAGTACCTCGCTGCCAGCGGAGATCGAAGCAACGGTGCGCATAGCTTCGCATTGTGAGCAAGCCAGGGATCGACTAGCGCTGCGCGAGCATGCGGGCAAACTCAGCGGCTGAAATAACCGGCACTCCGCTATAGTGTGAGGCCTCGAAATCCTTATCTCCGGTGACGAAATATTCAGGCGGAGGTGTGGTCGCCATGAGATCGATAAATGGTCGATCATGCGCATCACGCAAAGGAGTGTTGGTGGGATGGGGATCGACGATCTGCACTTCGGCTTGGATTGTTTCCAGAAAGCTCGTGATATTCACCCCGGCTCGGGTAAACGCTCGCTGGAGTTTGGGGCGACGCAGAACGGCTTCCAGTTCCGCGAAGGTATCGGAGCTCATGACGAGGATGAGGCGGCGCTGTAAGACAGCCTGAATGATCCGGGCAGGGGGCCCTGCGACGGACAACAGGCCGGACACGAAAATATTGGTATCAAGAACGACGCGCACGCTCGCGCCGAACCGCTGCAACCTCAGCGGCAATCTGTTCGGGGGTGACGCCCAGTTCACGGGTGGCGCGGCGGAGCTTGCTGACCATGCGGACCAGCTTCTTGCGACTCGCCGCTCTGGCCGGGGACTCCAAGATCAGGATGTCGGAGTCGCGATGCGCCACGACGGCTTTTCCCCACCCCTTCATCCACGAGGAGGGAATCACCACGCCTTCTTTAGTGTACTTCACGGCTTTCATGGCAACGCATCCAGTGTATTCGCAGGCAGTATACCATGGTACTGCGGCTCCATAGTCAACGGTCGGCGATTTTGCGAGCCGCTCGACCGTCGTTCATGACTGCATGTTCAGACTGCCCGATTTCGACCATCCCCTGCTGGTTCACGATCCTGTAATCCGAGGCCCGTTCACTGTGGTCATTTTTGTGTCAGAAATTATCCAAAACCTTACAATCTCCCATACACAGTAGAAGCCATAGAAAGCTCTTAACCACATGACATATAACGGGTTTGTGGGGAAACCATTGCAGCAACGAGCAATTCA
>JAYRNY010000307.1:0-2958 GCA_041911975.1 bacterium
CATGCAAAGAGAAAAACAAGCATGGCAAATGTCTTAGATTTGCTCAGACCTGTTTTTCTCCACCGCAATGTTTTCCATTACAGGCTTTGTGCATACACTTCAACCCGTTCGGCAACAGCGCGGTAAGCCTGCGAGAAGTCACCATCGACCCCCTCTGCCATTTTGGCAATTGTCGAGGCAAGGTGTTCGTAACCCTGCCGATTGAAACAAAAGCTTCCGGACTGCTCAGCATCAGCGACTTCTCGAATCGCCGACACATAAGCCATGGAAGATTCGACGTCCAGCGTGCTGACGAGCAGCTCGCTCTGCAGCTTTCTGAACAACATATGATTACCCTCCTTCGGGCAAAAAACACGGAGGAGAGGCCCGCGAACGGGCCCCTCCTCTTAACTGAAACTCTGTTTTACTCGGCAGCAGACTTGCCCAGATCCATGTCGTTGACGACTGCCTTCTTGAAGGCGTCTTCGGCATGGCGCAATGCCAACTCTGCCTCTCGAACCAGCGCATCGGCGACCACATCACTGGACAGGCCTCGGGCGGAGGCCAGTCCGAAGCAGTATTCGAGGAAACGCTCGTAGTCGTCCGCAGTGATCACCGGTGGTTGGTTCGACTTCTTGCGCAGCGACAGCAGAGCGCTCAAGACGCGCTCATTGGCGTAAGCAATGTGATGCGACGCGACGAAGCCGGCAGCACGAACCTCTTCGATGTCGCTTTTGGTATCGCCTCGCGCAATCAGACGTTGCCTCTCCAGCGCGCCGAGCAGCTCGGATGCACGCGCTTGAACAGCGTGAAAGCGATTGGTGAACGAACTCATGTGAAACTCCTGAATTGAGTAATGGAGAGAAACACAAAAGAACCGATCGACGCGATCGATTCACACGGTTATTTGGCTCAACCAGCTGACAAAAGCATGGCTCTGCCTTTATGTTTTCAATCGACGATGAGCGACGCGATGAAGAGGAAGTCGCCATAATGGTGGCAACCGACCATCTCCATAAGCGGGGTGAACTTGCAGGTGCGTTCGTCAAACACTGGCAGGTGCTCGAAGTCCAGCGCATAGGAGACGAGTTCCACGCCTGAATCTGCAAAAACAGTCAGGCTGTCGGACATCTCGTCGAATTGCAAACTGTGAACGCGCGTCGCATTACGCAGCTTGATCATGCGTCCGCAGGAGGTCAGAGGGTTGGAAACCCACACCTCGTTGCCGACACCGGCAGCAGCAACGAGATTGCTCCCGGCGCTGTAAGCCAGTGCACTCAAGCACATGTTGTTGATGTCGGTGCCGTCCTCCAAGTGTACGCCGCGTTGAACCGGCATGTCGTCCTCAACCTCGAAGAAGAAGCTGACGAGCATGTTGTTCTCGTTGGCGACGTAGAGCTGTCGATTGAAGTCTTCAAACACCAGCCAACGCACACCACCTGCCACATTCACGGTCCGCACTTCGATCGCTTCACCGGATTGCTCCAGGCGAAACACCGTGACCTTGCCGTCCGATCCGCCCACTGCGAGCAATTCTCCGTCGCTCGAGTAAGCAACCGCGGCCGGGTTATCGAAATAGACCGAAGGCAACGGACTGCCGTTTTTAGGGTTAATCCGCCAAACAGTCGAGTCGTGAGACACCTCCTCCGGACTGCGAAAGACGATTGCCAGCTCGTCATTGTCGGGCCGATAGGCGACGCAACCGGCAGGGTCCCGGAAGGTGAGCGGCTTGCCGTGCAAGCTTGTCACGAGGGTGGAAGGGCCGAGCTCGACCACGTAGCCGTCCTCTTTGCTGCCTTGCAATTGCGCCTTGCCGAAGTCGTGCAATTGCATGGGCGCATCCTCAAACAGCAAAGCTGCCGTTTTCGGCCGCCCCGGAGAAAAAACCATCCGTGCCGATGCGCCACCATGAGCAGGGTCAATCAAGACCTGCACAGGAAGCACTGAATGAATCAATGACATGGAAGTGACTCCTCAAAAGCGCCTGCCTGCGCAGGCTAAGCTCCACACAGGGGAAACTGGTTCATGAGCAGCAACAACACATTGCCGCCCAAATTCGAAAATTGGCGTGTTCGATCGACTCCGCGATTTCTTGACCCGGAGTTTCACTTGTCGCCGGTCTTGGTCTCGGGCGGCTTGCGCTCGAGGCGCCAGCGGCGCACTTCCTGTTTCTGTTTTCGCCGGGCCATTCTCGTGCCGATTAACGAAGCGAGAAAGCAACCAGCCAGAAAGAGAATGGCAGCGATGGACAAAATCTCCTTCACGTTCATGGTTATGACAAACATAGAAAATGCTCCAGAGTAAAGTTCACCACCGACACAAGGAGGCGACGGCTTCTTGCCAGTCGCCTCCGAAACGCAGACCCGCATCTGACTAAGCCGCGCCCTTATTACTCCTCGAGACGGCCCTTCTTCCAGAAGTCGGCCGGATCATCGCTCCCCCCGTCTCCTTCCGCCTTCCCATAACCTTCCGACATATCACCGCCGGGCGTGAAGTAAGCGTTGTCGGCTTGAGGCTTTTCGAATTTGCGACGCGCCTCGTCGATGAGGGGTTGATTCAGCTCCTGCATCCAGTTTGCACTGAGACGCTCGGGCTCATCAGCCAGCTCGGCGAAAGCCTCATCGATCGCCTCCAGGCTCCTCCCCCAGCAGCGTCGCCAGTCTCCGCGCAGCAGATGAGCAGCCCACAGCACTTCCATGGATCCGTCACTGACGGAAGGAACACAGGAGTACATGGGAATCTGCTCCAGAGTGCCCATCTGATCCACACAGCTGAGCGGTGCCACACCATTGCGTTGGAGCAGCAAATTCACTTCCCAGATCGCCGTGGCGTTGTAGCGCTCGCTATCCTGATTGCAGATTAGCCGCCCTTCCTTAGCCGCTCTGGCGAAGGCCGGATGAAGGCGATCGAACCAGCCGGCATCGAACTCTTCGGCGAGATTCAACTCGCCGACCGACGTGCAGAAAAGGCACTGATCCA
>JAYRNY010000308.1:0-8509 GCA_041911975.1 bacterium
AATGCTCATGCCATGCCGCGCGGCATAGGCTCGTACCATCTCTTCGCATAAAACTTTCGTGTGCCCGTAGATACCAAACCGCTCGTCGATGCTCGTGCTCGAAATGAAAACTACTTTGTCTATACCGGCATCAGCAGCGGATTGAAACACGTTGAACGTGCCGGTGACGTTGAGATCCCAGAAGTCGTATGCATTCTTTTCCTTTCGAAATTCATGCACTCCGTGCCATGCAGCGATGTGCACTATCATTCCGGCACCAGGCAACGAAGCCTTCAGCGCATCTCTATCGATGATCGATGCGTTGACAAATTCCACACCGCCTTGCGGCTGTCGTACATCAAGAACCACCGGAGTGTCGCCCCGCTCTGCCAAACAAGGACAAAGAATTCGCCCCAGATCGCCTGCGCCGCCCGTCAGAATAACTCTCATTCGTTTCCCTTTCATGCCGCCACTCCCCGAACTGCAAGGGAGGCATTCACGCTGCCCTGACTGCATGGCGGCTTATCGCCGCCTCCTCCTCATCTGTAGGGGCGGCATACATGCCGCCTCATCCTCATCTGTAGCGGCGGCGTACATGCCGCCTCCTCCCTATCCGTAGGGGCGGCATACATGCCGCCCGTTGGAGACACAGCATAGCGCATACACCCGTCCGCATACCAACTTTCGGCACCCGTCAGCCTCTTACTGTTTCTCCCCAGCATTTAACCCCGTGACCCAAAAACGCCCAGTCGGCGACCCGGAATGCTCCCAAGCCCTCCGTATTGTGAGTGCATCGAGGGCAACACAATCCCCTCCCAAACCAATACCAGAGCTTCATCACTACTTGAGGACAAACATCATGGCAATCAACGAAGCAAACGTGAGAAGCGGTGCCGACCAAATGGCTCACCAACTCGACAATGCTAAGACACAACAGCAAGCTGAAGTGGTTGCAGACAGACTGAGAGCCGACTTCGTGGACTGCATGAGCCAGGGTAATGATGGCATCGAACGCTGGAATCAAATCGTAGCCAACATGAATTACGCAGACAAGAAAGGCACCGGCTGGGATGTTCAAATCAAAACCAGCAACGAAGGTTTACCCTCCATTACGCTCGTAGACAGCAGCCATGGTCTTTCAGTCGGCGGCTCCCGCTATTTCGCTCCGACGCTCGTGGTCAACGAAGACCACTCAAGCCACAAAGGATTCACACCTCATGCCGAATCCGAAGCAACACCGCGCAAAGTACTGCCAATCGAAATGAGATAGGCACCTAAGTTTTCACGGGAAGCCTGGTAGCCGGAAGAGAGCGTCCTCAGGGGCGCTCTTTTCACTTATCCGGTAGCCTGTAGGAGCGCATTGCATGCGCACACCAAGGGATCGGGCGCATACAATGCGCCCCTACAAAGACAACCAAAACCCGGTTTCGTCCACCAGGTAGCAGTTTTAAGCCTGTCTTCTATGTGAGAACCTCTATTATATGTCCAAGAATCAAGAAATACGGGTAAGAACTATTAGCCTGTCCTCGTCTGAGGCCAACTCGACGACCCCTATCACGCAAAATGCCAGATAACTCCGAGCCGATTTCCTATCGTCCCTACGTCTCGCGTTTTTCGCAAGCGGAGCTTTCTGCCGAGCAAAACCAGGGCGAACGTCAAACCGCAGCTGCCAAAGGAGATGCCCAAACAGCATCGGCTGGAGAGCAAAAGCCTCAAGAAAAGGCGAGCGCGATTGAAGACTTCGGCAGGTCTCTGCTGCACACCGTCGCTCAGACTCCGGTCAATGCGCTTGCGCAGCCGATAGACAGGGTGTTCGGGACTCACATTTTGCCGAACGTTCAGTTCATTGATGCTCCCAAGCAAGCTGAATTCGGAACTGCCAATTACTGGGCACAGCAAGGCGGCAGCGCCGTCGGCATGCTGGGGACGTTCTGGTTGGCTGGAAAGGGCGTCAAATCTGTCATGCGCGCAGGGCAAACCGAGGCAGCGCTGGCGACCACTCTCTCAACCCGCACCCAGATAGGGCTGACGCTGAAGGAAGCGACTGCCACAGGATTCGTCCACGACTTTGCCTTCCGCCCGGTGGAAGAAGAAGACAAACGCAATTATCTTTGGGCACGCACGTCCAATGGTATCACCGGCGGTCTCACGATGCTGACACTGGCGGGTACGGGCGTGGGGATGAAGTCGCTGGGTGCCAGCGTCGAAAGGTCAGCGGCTGTGCCTTTGGGCGAAAGCGCGTTCAGCAAGATGTTTGCCTCCACGGCAAACTCACTTAAGTACAAGGTCGTCGCGACAGGTCTGAAGAACGAGATCGCTGGCAGCGTCATATCCGCCGTGCCTGCCGGCTTATTGAGCGTAAACGCCCACACCTTCCTCAAAGACCACAGGCTCGCCACAGCGCAGGAAAATTACGAGTCCGTTATCACAATGGGTGTCATCGGCGCGGGTTTTGGAGCGCACCAGCAATTCAAAGGTCGCTACGAAAGCGGCCGCAAGAACTTTGAATGGTCGCCCAAAGAGCCGGTGGAAAACGGACAAAGCACGGCGGAATTCAAAATCGTCGGCGGCGAGAAAGCTCTCAGTGAAGCTCTTGCACAAGTGCAAAAGGGTGACGGCGCCATGCTCAAGGTGCGCGAGCATATCGGCGAAGGAGGCGGTTGGAAACGCTACCTCGGCATCCAAGAGTACGGACCGAAAAAAAACCTCTTCATGCAGCACAACGACGCCACAAAGGGCATCAATTACGACGCTGCGAAGATGGCTGACATACTGGCTATTTGCCAGCTCGATCCTGCGCTTAAAGGCAAATCGGCAGTCATTGGAGAGGACATTTCCCTGCGAGCAGGCAAAGACCGAGTGCGCATCTCATCTGAGCCGCAGGAAGTCAAAGAAGGTCAATCAAAGCCGATTTCACTGGGCGATAGAGTACAGAATTTCAGCAACAACATGGACAATTTGCGCCAACGGGTCAACGCGCACGGCGAGGAAGCGAGCGTAAACGAAATCGTCCAGCGCCAATTGAAGGAAACCGGGCTGGAGGCAAAAGGCTGGAAATCAACAGTCACCGAGCAAGGTTCTTTGATGGACATGGTTGGCGCGGACATCATTTTGTTCAATGAAAAAACCGGACAAATGTACATGCTCGATTGCACCGAGCAAGCAAAAAATCCGCCTGCAATAAGAGCAGACGGCATTATCCAGATTCAAAAAAGCTGGTTCCGAGCTTCCGGCAGAGGTCCTGAAATGCCGGATTACTTCCCGTTGGAAGTCGGCAACATGCTGCTCAAACTCACTAACGACAACGGTGCAGTCAAATCATCATTCAATCTCAGAGACGTTCAGCTTCCCAGCATCAGACAAACATCCGACGTAAATCAACTTACCGAGATGCGTCAATTTGTCCACGAACTCGAGCGTTTATCATCCGATCCGCAGTTTCGCGGCGACAAAAGAATGGTCGATGACTATGCATCTCTGATGAAAGAAACGACGCTCGACCACCTGGAATGGGCTGTTCACGGAACAACAAACAGGGAGGTCACGCGCTCCGCCATCGACGCTGCAAAAGATTCCATCATCGACTTCTTCCTCAGCGGCAAAGCACCGGTATCGCAAAACCTTGGCGAAACCAAGGTGTTCGTGAAGCACAATCAAATTAGACCTGAAGCAAATGAGCTGAGATTCCGCTCCGAAAGAGGAGATCGCATTCAAATTGGCACACTGGAATCAATCTTTGATGCAGCCCGCAAAGAGATGTTGCCCCTCAGTTCAACCAGAGCAAGGCAAGTGGAGCAAGGCATAGAGCTGGCGCGCCGCGACGTGAAGACACGAGAAGCTGTTGTCGAATCGATTATGGAAAAACGGCAGCGAGCCAATACTTGGGATGAATTGAAGTCCCTTGATTACGAGCTAAAACTAGCGAAGGAAGACCACCTGGCTTCAGTTGAACAAATGAAAAAATGGGCGCCGGAAAACTCGATAATTCAACGAATTGCCAAGGCAGGCAAAACAATTACCCAGTTCGAACAGTTCCTTATGAGCGAACAGGGCGCAATCCGCAACAGCGGGCGCATAGGACTCACAGATCCTAAGCAGCCGGGTATTTTGGAAACGCTCATCAAAAACAAATTGACCCACAAACCGGAGGACTTCCTTTTCAGGAATGGCGGCAGCAGCGAGCGTCCTGTAAAAGGCTTTGAAGAAGCAGGAATTTCAGCACAAACAGCAAAAGAACTCCAGACAGCTTTCCATGACGAATGGGGAATTCCAGAATTGACGCCCAATCAGATAGACGAGCGAGTCGCTCTGTCACTGTCGATATTCGCGGAGTCCGAACCAACAGTCGCCAAGCTTGTTGACGGCTATGAAAGAGGTGAACCGGAAGCCATCAGGATCGTTCATCGGCTTGTAACGGAACGCTAGGAATTTGGAACCTTCCTGGGAGCGCCGGCGGCTCGCCGGCATCTCAAAAACTTCTGAAGAGGAGCGCGCAAGATGGAAAAACTAAAAACCAAAAACGGGCTGACCATCATCGCAGCGGTCTGCATTATAATTTCAGTCTGCGCCGGTTTCGGCTTCCTCACCGCCGCCAGTGGCGTTAACTGCATGTGGCATGCGATGTTTCCGCAATACAGGGAGTCCGAGCAGCAACTGACCCTGGGACGTCCATTCGTTTCGACCGAAGCAGCTCCCGACGGCAATCTCTCAGGACGTGTGTTAAAGCAGATCAAATAAGCGCGCCTCTGAATTGTTTTCCGCCAGCATGGCAGACCTTGCAGCTACCTTATCTGCAAGCTGTGCCGCAGACATCATCGCTTTATCCTTGACGTCGGCAGCCACATTCACTGTCTTATCGAAATATTTCGCGGCGTAATCCGCGACTTTACCACCGCCTGTTATCGCTGCGTCAGCGACAGTAAGGTATGTAGTGGAAAGCTTGTCTGCTCCGGTCGTCGCTACATTGGTAACTTTGTCCCATCCTTTGGTGGCGAAACCTGAGGCTTTGTCTATGCCTTTTGCCCCCAGCTCCGATGCCTGATTAACATATGGGGCGGCTTTTTGACCAACCGTCATTGATATGGAAGCAAACTGATCTCTCACGGGTTCTGCGACCGCAGCCACCTTGTCGGCGACGTAGCCCGCAATTTGAGCGCCTTTAGCCAGTACCGGTGTGGCTACATTGCTGACTGCATCACCGACAGTTCCTGCAAAAGCACCGGCTCTTACCATTGCAGTATCCGTAGTGCCGGAAATACTCTTTGCCACAGGTTGCAGATACTCGCCTAACGGACCACCATAAGTCCGGAAAGCAGAGCCAACGCCGCTTATACCGGTCTCAACCACTTCTTTCATAAGTGCTGACTGGACTCCGCCAATCACACCACCGCCTGCACTTGCCATAAAATCGGCTGTTCCGTGCCCTACTTCAATGAGATTGGCTCGAGCGGCAGCCACTTCTTCATCCGTATGTTGATCTGCGTTGGCAATTATCTTGCCGTCTTCGAGCCAATCGTCAACACTGGTCCCCAGTTTGTAAATGCCGTATCCGGCAGCGACTCCAGCCACAGCAAGTCCAACAGTACCGGCTGCTGCAACAGCTGCTGCAGTCACAGCACCAACTGCAATACCCATCACGGCATTACCAAGAAAGCGCAGTGGGTGATTGAATATTTCATCGAATCCACCTATTGCGATTGTCTCCATGGTTTTGCCAATACCGCTTTTTTCCTCTTTGTTTTCCGCAGCATCAGCAACCGTCAGAGAGACGGAAGCATCAGAAGATTCGACCGACGCAGCCTTCGCGGAAAGCTCTTGCGCTGTTTTGCCTGCATCGGCCGCTGCCGCCTTCATAGGAGGTGAATAAGCACCGGACGCCTCAAACAACGCAGCACTCCCATCTGCTTTGTCTTCATTCGGATCGAAAGAATCTTGATAATCTTGATATTCCCGGTGCCGTCCGCTCGCATATCCTTGTTGTGGCGCGCTGTAGATTTCTAGCGACATAATTGCACTCCATAGCAGCGCCCGCTGCGCAGGCGCTCGTTTGCTCGAAAGAATGGGGGTTAGGGATAGACCCAACCTACCGGCAAAGACGTGAAAGTATCGTGAGACTCGTGACCAAGCAAAGTTTCAGTACTTACAAAATGTAGCGGCGGCATTCTTGCCGCCCGAACAGAGAGCCACATTCGGATTCGCTACGAGGACGACGCCAGCGACATAATCAATCAGTTTCCACAGGTCGTTATGAACGATGGTCAAGGAATCAGTGTTTCAGTTATTCCACAAGTTGTCGCTGCCGAAGTTATGGTAGCGCCAACGCAATACTCTATCACCTGCATACTCAATCTCAACCGTTTCATACGCATTCCCGCACCAGGCGCCAAAACCTGCAATCGTGTAAAAGGAGTTTGGGCCCTGAGTCCCCTTCTGACCGGGTCCTAGTAAGCTCTCCACCTCGGATCGTTTCATGCCCACCAATTTGTATTGTTTCAAGAATAATTGAAACTCTCTCACACGGTTACGATTGGGAATATCCCAATCTTCTTTCACGAAAGTGGTTCCGAAAACCGTCTTGATAATTCGATCCGATTCAGCTGACTTGAACTCGGCGTTCTCATATTCGATAAGAAAGTTTCCTTTTCCGTCTACTACCGCACTATACCTGTCATATCCATAAGCACCCTTAGTCACAATTGTAGGCACAGGACCATATTGAGCCGGCTCACCGTCAACTTCTTTCAATAGTTTCCAATCTTTGTCGTAATAGAGCAACTTATGTTCTCCGGCGCCAGAAGTGACAAAGATGTGCGCATCCCCGCAATCATTGAACAATGACGCACGCTCTGGAGTGCGAAAAACCTCTTTGCCTTGTCTGTTCAAAACTATTGCAGGTTCTATTCCAGTGCCAATTACCCAAAAGCCTTCCGGAAGGTATCTGATTGTGGTCGGAGCGAGCGGCAAGAAAAACTTGTAATCTCTATCGATTAGTCCGTAAAGGTCTCTCCGGTAACGTCCTTTTCCAACCGGCTCTTCACCCTTCTCCGCAACAAGAGCGTAGTCGCCGTAAAACGCACCGGCACGCCAGTAGATTGGCGAGACAATGTTGCCCTTCTTGTCGATATAACACTCGCGTCCTTTTTCCGGTCCCTGCCGGGGGTTCAATCTCACGGCCGCTACACCGCCAGAAAAATGTGAGGCCGAATAATATTTAGCAGGAATTGCAATCGCTCCTTGCTCATCGACATAACCGAACAACCCTTCAGGACTGCGATACAAAGACATACCCTCGTATGCTTTTTTCATCGCATCAGGAAGTTCCTTCAATTGCCCACTAGAGGTCTTCGAGACTGAACTTTCGCTGGAAATTATCAAAGGGATTTGAATTTGAATAAGTTTCTCCTTCAATTCATCCCACTTGAAGCCTGACACTTTACCGGAAGCAGCACTTCCAACTATAAGGGCGGGGAAAATTGGCTCAATAACATACTTTCCTTCAACATCGCACACCCCCATACCATCAACACCAGCGACAGCCAACAAAGCATCCTTGGGCAAACCTGTTACTTCTGATTTCTTCTTCGCATCAAGCAAATACGCACGTTGTGTTGCATCCGGAATATACACATCTAAAAGTGCGGATTTCTTCGGCAAATTCGGCTTGACAGAATTTCCATATCGATCAAGCAAAACCTTTTGCTTACCTGATCCATGTCGCTCTGCCGCTTCTTTTACTTTTTGAGAAAGTGACCTGAATGGAACAAAACTAAGGCGTTCCAATTGCGTTCCAGGTCCACTCTCGAATCCCTCACAAAGATAGAGCCCGCAACCGACATAACGAATTATTTTGTAGGAACAGGGGATCACGGCACGATTGCTTAGATCAACCACTCCCATCATGTCGCGTGCATGCGCTGGTCCGGCAGCAAAAAATACTGCGCAAAACGCCGTCAAAAACTCCAAGCCGCAACGAACAGAGATAGAGAAACGACGAAGTGAATTTCTTAGACTCATGGTGATTCTGTTGCGCCTGAATTAGCTACGAACTCAAAGGCGAGATCTTAGAAGAAAACAAAATCCGACGTTGGTAAATGCAAACAAACGTGCCGACAAAATCGGTACCGATCTTCAGTTCCTCTTTTGTTGGAAGAAAACCCTTCAACTCTTCGCCTACGACAGTGACGCCGTAACCACCGGGCTCTTTCTTTTCGATTTTGCACTTGAATGTATCGCCGGGACGGTAGTTTCCGCCGCCGGTGCCGAACCCGCCGGATGAACCACCAGCTGCAACCGCAACTTTTTTCTCCTCGATCTGTTCCTCACCGTCGCGCCTTCTTTTCTGGCTCATCGCAAAAACTCCGCATGGCGTCTACGTTCTACATACCCAGACCGAGTATCTCCTACATGCTTTAGTATTCGAGTCTCAAAAAAAAAAAAAGCGGCGTTCTGAGCATTCGCGCTCAGACCGTCGAACATGTGGAGAGGAGATCAAAAAAGTTTGGAGAAGCGGCTGCAGAGATCGGTCGAAACC
>JAYRNY010000309.1:0-4556 GCA_041911975.1 bacterium
CTCGGGGCTCATGTATAGAGGACTGCCGAAAATTTCGCCTGTCCTCGTCAGACCTTGTGTTTCCATTGCTTCGGTTAAGTGCAGTTTGGCGATGCCGAAGTCGACTATTTTTACTGTTGAATTTGCCGTGCCGATTTCCGTCTTGCTGAGCATGATATTGGAAGGTTTCATATCTCGGTGGACGATGCCCAGATCGTGCGCATATGCCAGTCCAAAACAGACCTGAATCATGATCGCAATTGCCTCTTCCACTTTGAGTGGATTTGACGCAATGCATTCGGCAAGTGTCTTTCCTTCCACGAGGTCCATAACGAAGTATGGATGCTTGCCGTCCACCAGACCGAAATCGTGAACCGTTATCAGATTAGGGTGGTCGAGAAGGCTCATCGCCTTCGCTTCTTGTTGAAACCGCCGCCAGACGGCGTCGCTTATATTGGTCGAATCGATATTCTTCAGCGCCAGCTGCCTGGAAAGCGCGATGTGAATAACCTTGTATACGACACCCATGCCGCCGCGCCCGATCTCTTCAATGACCGTGTAGCGCTCAGCCACAGTTTGGCCGGGTTTTAATTCGAGAGGTCCGGCAAATTCAATGCCGACAGTAGTTTCCCCTGCCTCGCCGCCTTTGCCGCGATCAGTTTCTTCCGGCAATCTTTTGTCTGTCTTCTCCTCGCTCATTTTTCGCTTTGGAACGCTCGCAGGGGGCTTTCGTATTATTCGTACCCAGGACTGCTATACCCGCGCCGGTGGTCTTTTCCCCGGATCTAGCGGCGTTTCGATGCCCTTTTGCGCTCTCTTTCTTGGCTGCCACATATAAGAAAAGGTCCTGGGTCATACAGGTTTCAGCGTCGGCGGCAATTCCTGCAAACTGAGTCAGTGTAAGCGCGGCAACAATGGCCGCAGTGAGTTCAATCTTGCCCTTTCTAATTTTCATCGCTATATGCCTTTGCTCGCCTGAGCGACCCCCGATCACGAGTGCATTCGGGAGAATTGAGGTTTTCTGACTCTATATTACTGAATTAGGGAAATGGGACTGTTTTACTGCAATTATCTATCTGTAGGGTGCTTGTAAAGAGATTGATCGTTGTCTTTCTTTGGCTCTGATTTTCTTTGCTAAAATACACCTTATTTGGTGGCATTCAAGAACAATCATGCACGACGCAGACATCAGAAAAATTTTGCATGAAGTTGAGATGAAACGCATATGCGCTCTTGATCCATCAACAAGAGTGATCGATGAGCTAGGCATTTTCGAAGGCAAGTTTCGCATTGACATTGCCGTTGTTAATGATTGTCTTTCAGGTTATGAAATTAAGAGCCAGGAAGACAATCTCGATCGACTGCAATCGCAGCAAGCCGCATACAATAAGGTTTTCGACCGACTAACATTGGTAGCAGACGAACAGCATGTCGAAGATGCTATGAAAGTTGTGCCGTCATTTTGGGGACTGATGGTGGCAGGTATAAAAGATGGCGTTGCCTATGTCGAAGAAATCTGGCCGCCTCGCCAAAATCCTGAAGTTGATCCTCATGCGATTTGCCAGTTGCTCTGGAAAGAAGAAGCAATGAGCATTCTCCAGGAACGCAAGCTGTCGGCGGGATTGTGGACAAGCCGCAGAAAAGTGCTGTGGGAAAAACTAACTCTGGCGCTTGAATTGAATGAACTCAAACAGATTGTTCGCGAGACGTTGAAGCACAGGGAGAATTGGCGCAACGAGATAACCGGTAAGACAACAAAGAAAAAACGGGTCCGAATGGAAACTGCCAAATCCACACCCAGGCAGCGGAAACCGCTCAGCAAGCGAGAGATGAGAATAGCCGATGGCAAGCTCAAGAACGCGATTTTGACCTATGGTCTTTGATGCGACAGTCGTAAGACCAGAACATTGATCTTCTCCATAGGATCAAAGACCTGAGTCTCGCTGACCATGCCATGAAATACCGCTCCTGCCGGACGCGTGATCGCCGAGCCGTGAATTACGTCGGCACAGATTCCGGATAGATTCTCGGTAATCACCTGCTCGGAATTAGCAACATTGAGCGCTTGGAAAAGTGAATTGCGGCAGGCAAGCATATAGACCTCTTCATGCCCTGCCACTCCAGGAATCATGACGCCTGCCAGCGATTGCTTTCCGGAGCCGGCATGTGCCCAGACGACATTTCTCTCCGGTACAGTAAAAGCTGTGCCTTTAGACAAGAGAACGTCGTCGTCCTGACTGTATGGGTAGACGATCCGCGGAGCAAGAGTTGGAGAAGCTGACTTGACCAGTACATAGACAAAACAATCCTCGAAGCACTTTACTTCGAAGCGCACCGTGTCTCCATTCTGGTATTCAGTATTGTCCGGGGTCCTGCCGAATTTACCGGAGGATATCGTTTGCCTGAGCATTTGCGCCTGAAGAAATTGACCTGGCGGCGGAGGCGGTACTTTCTTGAATCCATCGACGGCACCTTTGATCGATCCGAAAAGCGAAGTGAATGCCTGCATAGGAGCGTTTATTTCACGCGTTTCTATACGTGAACGCACGGCCGGATGGTCTCCCGACTGTGTTACATATCGGCTGTACTCTCCTGTCTGCTCGGCTGGCGTTTGAGTTACTACGGCGGCTTCCTTGACAGGAGGATAAGCGCCCGACTGAGCGAGTGGCTGGTTGAGGCCAAGACAGGTTTGCACGGCCTGCACGGAAAGCATCAGCTGCGGCTCAAAACCTTCTCCATAATGTCCGAATTCCTGCGTCAGCGGTCCGCAATGTATGCCGACTACAGCACCGTCTTTCACCAGCGGTGCTCCAGCTAATTCGAGCGGCAAGGAGATTGATGTCACTTGATGCTGATCGATACCCTGCCAGAACTCTTCGACGATGAAGCCCCGCATGATCACAGGCAGGTTTGTGCGTGGATCGATACCCAAAGCATAGAGGTCATCGCCTGCAGAAAGATGACTATCCTCAGCCATTTCCAGAGGAAGACTTGCTCCAGCGGTCGACGGCGTGCGTGTCTCGAGTCCAATCTGGCCGCTGCCGCAAAGCACCTGTAGAGCGCCGATTACACTGTAGGAATCGTAACTCAGAGATCGAGTCAGACAGCTGAGCGACATCTCCGGATTGACGCAGTTCCAGACATAGGCTGAAAGTGGACGCCAGTCTTCAGGCAGGAGATCGAAATTGATGTTTTCCGCGCGTCTCACCGCTACCATATTGAAGCCGCCGGCCTGTTCCACCATGGTGTTCAACTCTTCCATGCGGCGATATGCTTCCATGAGCAGGAAGGTTGTGTTTTTCTCAATCGGCGCGAAATTACACCACTCCGCAGCGGTCTGTGTCTGCGGTGTGAAATAGAACGGGAAACGATCGAATTCCGACGAAGTGATCAGGCGGTAGATGGCTTCTTCGTTTTTCGAGTTGCGGAACTGAGCATGGGTCATTTTTCCGTCTTCTAGGAAAAGACGGGCGACAATTCTGTTTCTATCATCGAGCAATACGAGCGTGCCGTAATTTCTTGCATTGACGAGGGTTTGCAGAACGGAAGTCAGCTCTAATCGTCCGGCTTGTCCCGATACCAGCGTCTCGCCTTGAGGTGGAGGCAAGACTAGCTGCGCGGTTACGCGCGGAAGGAAATCTCTCTCCAATTGTTTCAGCGATCCGGAAAGCTTCAAAGCAGCCACATTCTGCACTTGCGCAATCAGCTCGAAGGCGGGAATCAGTTGGGATTGCCCGGCAAACCTTTTGGCCATCCAACGGTCGAAGTCAGGATGAAACTCAATTTCTCTGACACCGCATGTGATTCCAGTTGCTGGAAAGTTGACTTGCAGAACTTCAGGAAAGGAGGCATATGGGACGGTCAGGTGAGCACAAGTAATTGCCTTGGAATTATCTGCCAGCCAGACAGTGCCGAGCACCTGCTGGTTGGTCCTGTCGACCAACCAACCTATAGAGCCAAGAACCTCTTGCCCAGTATTGTCCGCTGGGGCTTCCACCCGGAGTTACCTCGAGCTGTCAAAATACCAAATGAATCCCAGAAGCAGTCTTTTAGAATCAAACATGCTCAGGAATACCGCCATATTTTTTGTATACCACTTTTCATACTTTAGTCGGCAACCGGCCACAGGAGAAAATCGTTGGAAGAGCTGACAAAGCGTGTAATCAAGGCAATATCAAGCATGCCGGCCGATAATCGTTTAATTGTTGGAATCGTCGGCTATCCGGGTGCGGGCAAATCTACCCTTGCGGGGGGATTAGTTGATGCGCTCAATCGTGTTTTGCCTACCTTTCAAAGGGCACAGATTGTTCCGATGGACGGCTACCACCTTCCGAATGAAAGGCTCGACAAACTGGGTTTGCGCCAGCTGAAAGGCATTCCCGATACCTTCGACCCGGAAGGATTTACCGAGCTGCTGACGAAAATCAGACAGGTGCCGCGGCGTCCGGGCAAAGCCCCCGCGTTCGCCCCGACCAGCGAGGGGTCAATCGGAGATGCCAGTGACAGTGGCCAAAATGTCCAAGGGGGTGTCACTGAAGGCCCATACCACCATCGGGACCCGGGAAAATGGAGCCCAA
>JAYRNY010000310.1:0-18371 GCA_041911975.1 bacterium
TGCAACGAGGCAAGAGAATGCGCGTGTATATCAGATGTGCTACCAGAGGCGACAGGCCCAACCAGAGAAGGGTCGCAGTGAGGACAGCCGCACAGGTAGCTCTTGCGTGAGCAGACATCGTCTCTTCGAATCCTTCCGTGATTGGGCTTGAACAGGCTAGATCAAGCGGATTTGTTCAGTACAGAGGGCAAAACTCCTTGCCCTTTACCACGACCGTCATTTCGTTCGAATCATCGAACTCCACGCGATCGACCGTGCCGGTGATCAAAGTGTCATAGGCATGTCCGTCGAAAAACTCGTCAGGGAGTTCGTAGATGCTCATGGCAGCGCGCTGTCCAGTTGAGAGTTGCAGCTTGAGCATGCCCTGAGAGTGGTCCAACAGGTTGTAGAAGCCGGTGACGGCACGACCAGGGCGCAGGTAGGCGGGAATCTGGCGTTTGTCCATGCTGTAATTGAGAATTCTGGACGAATCGTCGCTCTGAGGATTCTCGATGGAGTTGTTGGCGTTCATGGTGAAACTTCACTTTCTGTGAGTCGGTATGCTTCAACCAGAGCGAGAGAGGATCAGGATTTCCGGTTTTTTCCTTCCTGCGAGACGACAGCGCTCAAGCACTCATTGCCTTTAGCCCTGAGTTGCTTGTTGAATGCACGCCGGTACTTCTTCATTTCTCGTCGTTCCTTCCGCTTGCGGTGAAACTTCGGGAACGTGAAGTAGGTCCAGCTTGTGTTCACGTCGACCTGTGGGATGGACGTCGAGGCAGTCGGGGTTCCCTCGGGAGTGATGCCCAAAGCCGCCAGCCGTGGCAGCATCTTCGTCGACACTGGTACCTTGTATTCGCTGTGACACTTCACGCAGCGGTAGTAGAAGAGAAAGCCGTTGGCCTGCTTGTGCAAGCGGTACCATTTCGGCTTGCTCTGGACATGACGGCCGCATTGCAGGCATGCCAGCTTTTTCCAGAACTCCTCATTTTGATCCATGGATCTTCATCCTCTCTATTTGGCGGTGGCGTTCCAACTCGACTCTTGCGAGGCGGCTGGTGAAGCTTGCGGATGGGCAGCTTCAAGTAATTCCTTTGCGAACCGCAGATTGAAGTGTTTAGCAAGCAGGAATTGCGTTTTGCCAGGTATTTTCAATCGCATCCAAAGTCGAAGCCGGCGAGTAAAGAGCTGACATTCATGCAGCACTTAATGAGCTGCGGAATACTTGCTTTGCTGAATGTACTTGTTATTTCGGAGGTTTTGTGTGTGATCGCTAAAAGGAAAAAATGTTGATATTCATTGGTATCAAAGATGATGGCGCCATGACAAGGTTGAAGTCTTTGCTGTTAATAGCATGCGAAACTCGGTAAGAGAAAATGCTCTGCTTGACAGCGGGCGCGCTGAGCTTGTTTTTGGGCGATTATGGGGGGATACCCAAAATGAAAGTTACTGCATTTTTCAAGCGATCAATTGATTAAAAACACTCACAATTGTCGTTGCACCGTTAGCGCGAGGTCCTCGTTTTCGGCGAAATATACGAATCTTCGAAGTCGAGGTTCCGAAAATTGGACACTCGTTGTCCGAATGGTCTCTTGTTCACATCAAAATTGTTGACTTTGTGTTCAACGTTTTGGGGTAAGAATCGGTGTGTTGAAGCCTTTGGCGCGCCTTGCGCTGGTCCAGAGAAACAAACCAGCCAGAAACAACTCTATGCGTTGGCACCTGTCTAATAGGTGCGCTATTACTTGCAGAATATTGCAGGTGCGGAGATTTCGATGCATGCGTTCGCACTGAATCTGGTGCGCCGTTTTCACCAAGCCTGCAACAGATAGTACGACAATGAAAGCTGATAAGAGCTGACGATCACACACCGATGGTGAGACCAAAGTTGCCTGGCGCTGTGAGCCGAGTTCCTGCCTGGCTTGTTCTCTGCGCCGTGTCAGAAGGGACTTTCGGGGTTTGGGCACAGCAGATGGTCCCGGTTTGATAAGATCTGCACAGATGCAGTTTTTTCTTGGTGTAATAGTGATCTATGGCCAGGCTATATAAATATGCAAGCGCCGCACTTCTGATCGCCATATTTTTTACAAAGGCGACCTATGCTGCGGCGAAATCCTCCGGTGCCACCGCCAGCAGTGCAAAGCAGGTTGATGCGGTTCGTTTGTCTATGAATGGCGAATTCTACGGCAAGCTCGATGTACTCGTTAGCCCAATGGGCTGCAGGTTCACTTCCTTTCGCACCGGCATGCAACTCGTAGCCTTGCCACCGGATGGGCGCATGTATGCTTTCAATGACGAGGCTAAGAGGATTTGCAAAGTCGATATGAATCGTCTCCTCATGCCGGGTGTCTATCGCAAGCAGTTTGACGATACAAAGTCAAAAGCCAAATTCTTCCCTACGGGGAAAAGAGCCAAAATAGCGGGGGTTGATGCTGCCGAATTTGCTAATTACAGAAAGGAGACTTTGGCTGCGTTCAGGCGATTTCGCATTAAGGCTGTGAGAAGCGGGTACCCTCAGCAGGCAGTGCTTCCTTCGGAAATTTGGGCGGCGACTGACTTGACGATTCCGCAAGCCTTCGTCGTCATCGTTTCTAAAATCACGCAGATAAGCGAAAATGAGCTGTTTCAGCTCTACTCGTCCTCGAAGGAGAGAATGAAGAGGGCTCCAATTCCGCTGCGAGTGTTTCAAGTAACGGATGACGGCCGCAAAATGCTTACTATCGACACAAAAGCAGTGGTAAAAACAAAGGCAAGCGCTAAGGATTTTCAGCTGCCTACGGGATACACGACCGTTGCCAACGAATTTCAGTTGTTGATGGGTGATGACAATATGGACTTCGAAGCGCTGGATAGCAAAAACGTAAAGTCTCATCCGACAATTAAAACTCCACCTGGCATAAAGTTTCCTTTTTGAAAGTGCTTTCCTGAATCGTCTGCTGCGCTTGCGCAAGTTGTTGCGCATACACAAAAAACTCACAAAATTTTCCGGAGTTGTTTATTTTGCGGCGATACAGTAACTACGCAGCCCTCAGCTGCAACAGACTTTATCGAACAAGCGGTTGATTGGAATTCCGCATTGGAGAACGAACAATGTCTGACAAGACACCACAGCAAGTAGCCGCTGAAGAGAGTATCGGTGTAATCAATGCAGCTCCCAATGAAGAGGAGAAAAAGAGAGACCTGAGAAGCGAGATGGCCGATGCACGACATGACTTTCCGACGCCTGCCGATTACAACAAGTACATTATGGCCCTGTCTCAAGGACTGTCTGAACCCTTGCTGCATGACGTTACGATTATCAATGGTACGGACGGTTTTAAAACTTCTGACAGTCTGTCCGGACATATTTTGCCGGACGATGCGAAGAAGTCACAAGAGACGGTCAATGACGCGAGAGCGCTGAAGGCGTTGTATGCAATTCAGTCAGTTTTCCCTGATTTTGTGGACAAACTCGATACATATCATTCAGACTCTGGTTCTAATCCAATTGAGAAGCTGGGTTCTAGAAAAGATGGCAATGTTGGCGACAGGGATCTTGCGGCCTATCTCGAAGACATCAATGTTCCCGCAGGAAGTGCAAAAGATGATCTAGCGAAAATTTCTGCCAATGATGCGGAAATTTTCAAGCGAAACCTAAAAACCCTGAAGGATTCAGATAAGGACAATATCAGTCTGGCAACCATAACCGAACTCGAAAACAAGCTTGGAATTTCCGGAGAAAATAGACGACAACAATTTGAAGCCATATATGGTGCTGCCGACTATCGCGCCACACCCGCTTCTCAGCAGAATGTCGAGGACGGTGTCATTTATGGCTACGGTAGCGAGAGAGGCGGCGGACGTGGTTTTCACCGGGATTCAAGTGGGCAGATTGATGCTTTTAACCAAACGAATCAGGATGGTACGGAGACACATTATCGTAGAAAGCCTGATGGAACCTGGACGCAGTCAGTCAAGGAACCTGGTAAAGAATTCGGACCGGAAACACCATGGCAGGGCAAAGCACCATTCCTCGACCAGGACGGTAATTTTGGCTTCTACCAGCAAGACCCTGGAGAACCCAACAATCCAAACAAGCTGCAAAAGATAGTCTTCGATAAATATAACAACATCGTGCTTGGCCCGGACAATCCAGCCTCCGCCGTTGACCTGGCAGGCACGAACCCGGATGGCACCCCGGTTGCTATTACCGGTCTGAATCGTTCGGTGACGTTGGAAACAGGGCAATCCGGTACCGTAGGAGATCTGCCCGTCACATATGCGGACGGCTACCAGCAAGTGCCTGGCGCGCCGGCTGATGCCACAGCTCCGAATCGTCCGAATACGCATGCCGAATACACGATCGCCAACGGAACCAATTTGACGGAGATTGCCAGAAAGGTATTGCATGCACAGCCTGGCCAGCCGGATCCAGCCAATCTGCAAACAGTTATCGACCAACTAGCGAAGTCCAATCATTATGATGATCCCAATTTGATACCTGCCGGCGCGCAGCTGGTTGTGCCGGTTGATCTCGCTCGTTGAATTCAGGTTCGAACAACAGGTTAATTCCGAAGCCGAAGCTACCGGGAGCTGCCACCTGAGGGTGCAAGCTCCCGGTAGTCGTTTATATGGGTGCATTCAATGCGCCCATCTGCCAATGGCGTGTCGGCGGCTCGCCGACACCGGGCGGCATGTAAGCCGCCCCTACCGCGGCGCATAACGTAGGGGCGACGCCATGCGTCTACCGGTAATTGTAGGAGCCAAACAAACGGCGCGCCCAGGAGGGCGCATGCAATGCGCCCCCACGCAAGATACGGCATTCAGCCCATCTGACTCTAAAATTCAATAGGTGAGGACAAATCGGATTTGTGGATCAGAGAACGGTCGCATGCAATGCGACCCCATGATCCATGTGAACTAGTAGCCTACGTATGCACCGCCGTTTGCTTCCGCTTTCACTCCGGGAACGTTCTGCAATGAGCCATATCTGCTCACGGCGTAATTCACTCCTGCAGCGATGTTTGCTACCGGATCGAAGATGTTACTGCTGGTTCCCTGCACGTGATATGAGCTGAAGGTTGAACCGATTGTCTGCATCAAGCCTCTAGAGGGATCTCCTTTTGCAGCGTTGCTGTCGCTGTTGTTTTGAGCGTTAGGATTGCCGCCGCTCTCGTGCTGGATGATCTCCAAGATCGCCTTCATGTTTTCCGGAGTTTCTTCAATTGGCGGCAAACCTTGTGCTGCTCGTTGTGCATTGAGAAGCTTGAGGGCCTGTTGAATCTGAGACATCATTTCAGGCGTGCCCAATTTCTCCATGTCGACCGGATTGCTTTCAACGGCGTCATTGCCTATGGGAGTGCTTCCGCCGATGTTAGGTTCTTCCCCGGTACTGCCGGCAGGGTTGCCTGGATTGTCCTCATGCCACGCGGATTGGTTTTGATCCGCAGGAGGTGCTTCGTGCTGCGGAGGTGAGAAATCTACTTGTCCGCCGGTAGGCGCTGGATCTGCCATGGTGCTGTCGAGATGGAAGCCGTCCTTGTTGTTGGGACCGATTAGTTGACTTGGGTCGATTTGCTCTCCATCCTGGTTGTCTGTGATAAATAAATTCGGCAAATAACCGTCGTGTTGAAGGCGAGCATTGACCATGACTAAATCAAGATTGAAGTCCTTGCTTTTCTGCCGAAGTTCATTGAGAGACTGGAAAATTTCTTCGCGTACATGATCGTCTAGTGGCCCGGGACCCTTTTTTCCGAGGTCACTTTCGATTTCTTGGACAGTTTGCGTAGTTCGATCAAATGCAGGATTTGGAGGCACCGGCTGCCCTGGCGAAGCTTGAGTCGTCAGCTCGCCTTGCGGCTGCGCAGGCGGTGGTGCATCACCTGGTTGCTGAGGCACCGGGGTTGGTGGTGGTGGAAATTCCGGTTGCAGCGGTGCTGGTGCAATGTCAGTTGGTGGTGCAGTTGGAATGTCAGTATCGAATGGTCCCATCTTGAATTTCTCCAGCTGATCTGCGCATTTAGTTGATGTTATTGATTTGGTGTGGATGAAGTTTAGTAAATCCCAGCATGATTTATCCGGAATAATTTGTGTATTTTCCGTAAACACCCAGTGTGTTCAAATTCGAGCTCTTTCGTGCATGAAGTGAATAATTGCAGGTGCGGCTATCAATCCGCCTGCCAGACTAATTGGTATTCGGTATCGCGGGACAAACATACCAAGGCCGATCAGACCGCTTGTAATGCCGATGTCTCTGCGAACGGCTGGCAAGGCTCCGCTTTCCGGGTCTCGAATTGCTTGTGTAAAGTCTCCGACCTCATCAAAATATCCGCGAGTGATCGGGTTTTTGCCGAGCAGGTCATTCCTCAGCTCTCTCTGGTTTGCTACCTTGACGCTTCCGCCATTGTCGACTTGCATTCCCACATTTATCGCAGGTGGTGCAAGCATCAACCATCGGAGCGGCTTTGGCACAGGATTGTCGAAGTTGAAGTAGTACGTGTGGTGACCTTTGTCGTCTTCTTTGTCTGTCAGTTCGTGGAGGTTTGTTCTGAAATCATGTCTAAAAGCCTTGAAGTCTAGCGAGACACCCTGAATATTGCTGAGTTTCGGATTCCCCTTGTTGCTGTCGAGATTGAATTTGACATTGTCCAGGGTGAGCGACTCGATGGTGCCCGGTCCGGCACTTTCATCAATTGGAAACATGGTTGGTTTGGATGTTTTTAGCTCTATATGGTTTCCAAATTTGGAAAGCTCGATGCTGTTTTCGATGAAAGCCATTCCTTGATTTTCCAGTTTGCTTCCAAGTTTGTTTTCCACATCGTTGAGAATTCTCGAGGGATAGATAGAACCATTCGGTAGATCTCTGACCTGTGTGTATATCTTTGCTACATCATCGGCGATGCCGTCGGCACCTCGTTTTTGAATGTTGTCCAGTATTTTTCGCAGAGGATTCGGTCTGACATCGAGTAACTCCGTTGGGTCATTGGACGGTGCTACCTTGCCTGATGACTTTGGATGTTTTTGCAGAAAGCTCCAGATCTTGTCGTATACATGAAGCTTTTCGTCAGGCGTGTGCCCGCTGTTATTGATGGTGATCTCGTCGACCGCAGTTCCATTCTCTGTGTTTTCAAAATGTTTTTCAGTCGAGTCGCCATCAATTTTGATCGTGCCAGAACTTGTTATCCCATTTTGTCTTTTCCAAAAGTCAGTCGCGAATTGCGGTGTATTGAATGTAGGAATACCAAGTTCCGACAGAACTGGTGGCACATCTTTGAGTCCACTAGTAGGTATGACGTCGTCATCACTTCCATTTGTGCTAATAACTGAAACAGGAGATTTCGGCTTGGGTTCTTTGCCGCTCATGGCAGAGCTAACGATACCCACTGCGGCGAGTTTGTCGGACATCTGGCTGGCAGCCAGGTACGTCATCATGCCGCCGCTGGAATGACCGATCATGTATATTCGTTTTGCATCGACATCGAATTGTGATTGACTACGGTCAATTAACTTTCGCAAAAATTCCAGATCGCTGGCGCGCTCACCGGGTGGAACTAAACCGTTCGCTGCATCCCATGCGCTCAGGTCTTTTCTGCCGAACCATTTGGTCGCATCGGGATATGCTACGGCAAAGCCCTCTTTGTCGGCTTTCTCGGTCATATGTGTCCGCTCGGCAAATTCCTTTCCGTCGCCTCCACGGCCGTGCAGCATCAAAAGAAGCGGAATCGGCTTTGAGCCGTCATAGCTGGGTGGCACGTGCAGGAAGTAATGGCGCTCCATTCCATCAATGACTATTGTCTGGTCATAGTCCCCGGGGTGAGTGATTTTTTTCTGATTCTCAAGCTCTTTTGGTTTGTCGCCGCTTGATTGATCGCTTACTGAGCTGCCATCCGATTGGCTCGAAGCAGTGTGAGAATCATCCCTGTTTTTGCCTGAAGGCTGAGCACCTTTTCCGTCTGTCTGATTATTGGAAGAACCCTTTGCTGCTTGCCTTTTTACTTCATCGAACATTGGTTTGATTACGTCGTGAATCCACTTGGGATTCTTTTCAGCGAATTGCGAAATGTCACCGATGTCTTGGAAAGCATCGGAAAACAACATGCCCGGCAAAGTGTCTCCGGCGCTATTGCCGACGGCATGAAAGACGCTGCTGGGCTGTGGGAGCTTTAGTTTGCCATTTTCTGTTTCGATGGGAATCTGAATGGTGTCAGGCATCGACAGTATTTCTTTGGCCGCATGAGGCAAAGGGTTTTCCATGTGCGCAACCAGTGCCGGCTGGGTAGTTGCATCGGGTGCGAAGTCTAATTGCGTTATGCGAATCGCTTCGGCCGAACCAAATGCCGATACTGCAAGGGACAGTCCATGAACATCTTGTATGCCATTACCATCGGCGGCGATGTCGAATGCCAGCTTCTTTTCGATGTTTAGACTGTCTGCAGACACATTTCCTTCGAGAATGTCACGTGCAATCGGAACCTTTTCACTCTCTCGGCGTTCTATCTCTATATGATTGCCGCTGCGTGTGACATATACTGCATCATCGAGCGCGTCTTCGAGCGGGCTGTATGTATTGTTTGCACGAGCTGCTTCAACAAGTGCATGTGCGTCGACTTTCTGATTCTCAGGAAGAGACTTAAGGTATTTAGCCAACTGCGCAAATGGATTGGCCGGCGAACCCTTACGGGATGGGGGAGCCTGCTTGAGGTCTCGCATCACCTCGGTAAAAGCCAATGATTCAGGCGGTTGTTGCAGGCTAACGAATTCGGCAACACGTGGTGAAAGGCTTTCTGCAAGCGCATAGTTAGAGATCGAATGCATCGAGTTGCTCATTTAAGAACCTCGACAAAACTCTAAGATAGATTTCCTTCAATATTTTGGAACAATTCGTGTAATTTTTGTGCATGGAAGAAAGCTCTTAGGTCTATCGGCGCCTGGTGCATATAGAGGATGGTGCCGACCAGCCAGAGCGGAGATTCACAAAATTTGCACAAATTTTTCCGGAATTCTTCCGACGCTGGCAGCTATTATGCTTGCACAGCTGTTCCCCAGCCCCAGAGTGACAAAACCAAGCCTTTGGTTTTCAACCAGTTTCTGCTCAAGCAATTGAGGTTTACTACATGAGTTCTGATACTGATGCAAGCACTGCTGCTGAAGCGATCGGAAGAACAGTCTTCAGCGATTTCATATCGGAGCAATCACTGCCGCAATTGCTGGAAGAACAGCGTGCATATCAAGCTTATGTTGATTCACTGCCGCCAAATCCTAGTGTTAAAGCCTATCTTGGACGGTGTCAGGTAGACATCTGCATCAATCCTTAGAGTGAAAGTACACAGAAAATGCACAAACTATTCCAGATTTGTACCTGAGATTTCCCTAGTATGTAGACATTGGTAGCGGCGCTTAAGACCAACCAAAAAGAATTAAAAGTGTGAAGGGGATGATACACCAAAGGGCGGTCCATACCGCCCTATTGGTGCGTCTAATGAACTAAACAACTGACGTGGTAACTTCTGTGGAACATTCAACATTCAATCAAAATGCATACCAGGCGGGTGCGACGGTCAGTTCCACCGCTGGTGTCAGCCATGTGCAAGAAACGCCGATAACTGCTTGTCGAAGAGTATCGCTGCGATCTATTGCAAATGAATTGAATCCACGGGCATCAACTCCACTGCACGATCAATTATTTGGTCTGCTGAAGAGCGCACTCGAAGAAGGGCTGTTGGAGGACGTTTGTGAAGGGAGTCTTCCTTCACTGAGAAACATGTCTTCAATGCTGGGATTGTCCAGAGAGACTGTCTCCAAGGCTATATCCAAGCTTGCCGGATACGGGTACTTGTCCGCAGAAGAGCGCAAACGGATCTATGTAATCCCGCGCAAGGACGATGCGCAGCGCTCTCAACCTATCCGGGATGAAGGGCCGCAAGGCGATACTTTCGATCATGAATTCAACGGCAGCGCGCGCGGCCTGCAGTTGGACTTTCGACCACCCTCTAACACTGCCGTTTCTCCTGGTGGATACGGCAAGAATTATCTGACGGAAAAGTATCTGAAGAATCTGCGCAGGCAATCGGCAAAACGCGCCAGGTTCGATTTGGACGCTTGCGGATTGGTGTCATTCCGAGAGGTGCTCTGCGAACAGTTAAAACGTGATTCCAATCTCGAGTGTCGTGCTGAGAACTTGATCGTATTTTCGGATTTCCGCTCGTGCGCGGACTTTATTATTCGCCTCACAACAAAGGGGTGCTCGACATGCGTCGTGGAGGCTCCGGGCTCCCAGGAAATCAGATCAATCCTGGATTGGAACGGGCTTTCTGTTGTAGAAATTCCGGTCGACGAAGAGGGAATGAGAGCAGACATCTTGTCGTCGTATGGTCTTAATGAATCGGTCTGTTTCGTCTCACCTTCAATGCAAGATCCGCTCGGTGTGCGTTTGTCCCCTCATCGGATTGAAAGTCTTTTGGACTGGGGGAAGTCAACGAAATCGGTGATTGTCGAAACCTCTACATCGCAAGGATTCCTCCGGCTCGGGTCCACCCCTTTACTTTGGAAACCAGCCTCTGACGAGGAATGTGTTTATGCCTGGACGGTCACATCGGCGCTCAAGCCATGGACGCAAATTTGTTGCGCCCTGTTCTCGGACGGATTGATCAAAGAGGCACGGCGGCTGAAATCCACAATTGGAGGAGAGGTTGCCATAACCGAGCAGACGGCGTTACAGGATTTTATTCTGGACGGTGATCTGCCGAAAGCCCAGAGACAGCGCGAGCTGGTGAACCTCGAGAAAAGACGCAGACTCGGTCTTGCATTCTCTCGAATCTTCAAGGGAGATGTAAGCATGTGGCGCGGAAACTGCGGACCCAAATTGGTGTTTGAAGTTGGAGGAAATTTGAATCCAACTCTGATTGTCGAGACATCACGGATGTGCGGGTTGTCGGTCAGAGTATTGAACGAACATATCATCAATGATCAAAGCACACTCGATCGGTGTATTGTCCTCGACCTTGATCTAGTCAATACTGAAGCGATATCGAGCAAGATTGAGAACCTTGAGTCCCTGCTGAGCGGCATGCCTTAACTGTAGGGGCTGCATTCTTGCTGCGTTTGCACCCGACTTGTAGGGGCAGCTTGCATGCCGCCCGAAGCCGGCTGGAAGCCGGCGGTCCCAGGAGGGCGCATGCAATGCACCTCTACGCTCCGCGGAACACATTCCTTGCACTCGAATTGTAGGGGCGGCATACATGCCGCCCGGTGTCGGCTGGCAGCCGACACACCGAAATGGTGCCAGTGTCTGTGCCACAATCGCACCCTAACTGTAGGGACGGCATACATGCCGCCCGGTGTCGGCTGGCAGCCGACACGCCGGAATGGTGTCAGTATGGGTGCGTCCCGCGCCTGGACAAAAGCAAGCTCCCAATGGGTAAATGCCAAATGGGAGCTGGGGGAATCAATTTTACTGATCATGCCGGGTCTGATGCTTTTAGAGTTTTCGTGCCGCTGTTTTTGCTGCTAAATCAAAATGATTTGATTTCGTCCCCAGTAATGAAGGGCACGATCTGATGGGCTGAGACCTTCCCATCTTTGAAGCTAATGTCTGTCACACCCACATAGGTACCCTGGCCAAAAGTGTGGTACTTCCAATCACCGTCGCCTCGCCTTATAATTTCCTGGTCTCCCTTGGTGTAGGCTACGACCTGACCGTCAAGTGTGGTTGAAACGACGCCGTTTTCTACAGAGAAGGTAAGTTTACTTGGATCGGCGTTATCCGGAATGGATACTCGTTGCCCGTTAAACCAAGCGTCTTTGATGCCATTGTCCGGGTTCCTCGTGGTTTTTAGTCCATTTGCCATCAAAACGTACTCGGTGCCCCCCTCATTGAATGCGATTTCGTTAGGGTTGGACTTTCCTGGTAACATCGTTACGCCTTGCGGAATCTCCTGTCCGCGCCAGGTGAGCTTGTTATCCTTGAAGGACCAATTTTCGTCCTTGGGCAGTGGTTGCGGACCTGTCCCGGAATCATAGTAGACGGTGCCATCTGCACCTGTGGAGAAGCCTGGATGGTTAGGAACGGCCTGTGTATTAGTTGATTGAAGCTCTTGTGGTACAAGATCTTTGTTGAGAGGGTCCAGAGTCTCCTTACCAAAGGTGATGGGCTGTCCTTCGGCGAGATTCGAACTACCGAGACCGCCGGTGAGTGAATTCGTTGCGTTTAAGATCTCCTCTTCTGTTGGATTCGGTGCGCCCTTCGCTTTAAGCAGGTCTCTCGAAACGTCCCAGAGATTATCACCAGCTCTCGGGGTGTAAGTTGTGTTTCCTTCTCTATCAGTTGTGAACTGTCTTCCCTGTGGCGTCGTCGTTACTGTCGCTCCATCTTGTGTCGTATAAGAGAGCATGCCGGTATGCGGATCTACTTTCGCGTCTTTGGCACCCTCAGGAAGTGGTGTAAATGGCAACTGCTGCTCGTTGGGCATTGCTCCATTGGCTGCATCTGGTTGTGTTCTGACTCCGACTATATTTCCTTTGTCGTCGTGTTTGAATTGTGTAACTGTCGTTGATCCGTTGGCATTAGTAGCCTCCGTTTGAACGACCTGGTTTGGATTGTCTTTGTTGGTAACTACTGTCGTGGTGGCTGGAGCACCGACGTACTCTCTCGTTGTTGAGCGACGAGTGCCGTTTGCACCATCTGCGGTGACGGTTTCTTCGCCTGTAAGCATGTTCACCGATACTGTCTCATTTCCGATGTTCCCTGGCAATTGAGGATTACGTTCAAAGGTCAAGATGTTGGTTTTCGTGTCGTACTTCGCATTCTGAATCTGCTGAGTGCCAACCACATCACCGGATAGTTTCACCTGTTCTATTGTGTCGTTTCCGGGTGTTGCATCGATCATTTCACCGATTTGCAGCCCTGGAAGCACATGTGTGTTTACAAGAGTCTGATTGAGCGCATCGATTTGCTCTTTGGAGGCCTGGTGAGTCGGACTTGTTGCGGCAGCTCGGGCTACATCGGCCCATGCTTTTCCAGCCTCTCCGCTATCTCTGGACTGTCTAGGAACTTCGGTAGGAGCGTCGGTTGACATAGTGAACCTCTTTTGAGCCAAGGCTATGGGGATGGTAACCGTGATCCGGTTGCGAAACTAAAAGTGTTAGCGCAGATTTGGTCAATGAGCTGACCTTGCCGGGGTGATAGAACGATACGACGTCGGGACCGAACAAATACGGAAAGATTTGTGCAAAACTTGTGTATGGCCGGACTCGTTTGAGTGCGACGCCCTTATACGTTTTGATTGGCGAGAATTGCGCTGAGAGTGCCGGTTAGATTGAAGTTGGAGCCGGCGCCGCCCTCTGGTCCGGAGCCGGATATTATGTTGTCGCCCACCCCGATGTGCAGGTGTGAGCCTGTGCCGGCGGCGTTGCCTGTTTGGCCGACTCTTCCAAGCATTTCACCTGTTTGGAGTTGGTCGCCCTGCCTGAGAGGCGTTCCATCCGCACGTGCCGGCGGGGCTTGCATGTGTGCGTAGTAGGCCATCTTACCGTCAGCTTGTCTGATAGTAATGGTGTTGCCGCCCAGACCGTCTGAACTGACGTTCACTACCTGACCGCCTTCCATGGCGCGTATTGGTGTTCCCTCCGGAGCGAAAAGGTCAGCTGCTCCATCTGATGAGCCGTGGTGCAACTGTACTTTTCCATGGTATCCGACCACGGGAAACACTTTTCCATCGACCACAACAGGCGGCGCCAAATTGTCTTCCGGTCGAATTCTCGCAGATGGGACTCTGCCTGCAGCGCTGTCGCCACCGCCATAGCCGCCTCCGGCTCCATAATCACCGCCGCCGTAATCGCCACCGCTACCGCTGCCGCTGCCGCCGTAGTCGCCGCTGCCGCCATAATCGCCGCTTCCTCCCGGCGAACTGCCATAATCTGAGTTGTTCCCAACGGCATCATCGGTCCCGCTCATCGCCCTATGCAGTAGTTCGAGAACTTCTTGCCATGAGTGTGGAAACGCGGTGAGGCCAGGGTGCTTGCCCAAGAATGTATCAATTATTGATTGAACGACAGAGCCTTGTAGTTGATTCATCAGCTCTGCACCAGCAGACTGAATTTCGACGTTTAATTTGTCGCCGGGTTTGAAAACAGCATTAGGATTTTTGATCAGTTTGCCGGCCGCATCAAGGAAAAAATGAGGCTGATTGCCGGTCATCTGATTGATTTCAGGTGTTGAGAAATCAATGTTGGGAGCATTTTTGAAGACGTCCTCAAATTTGCCCAGAGTCATGTCCCCGGACATTGCTCCAACCTGGTGAAAAATATCCGGAAAAGAGAGCGAGCTGGGCTCTGGAAGCGGTAAGCTGCCCATATCCAGAGGCATCTGTAAGGACGACAAGTCTCCCATTACGGAGTTGAAGCTCATCGGTGCGTCGGCAAATAGGTTTCCATCGAAGGGCGGCATGCTTATTGACCTTTTACTGCATGCGGACAACTGTAGGCGTGTCAAACGGACTGAGTCCGGAATAATCTGTAAATTTTTTGTGTAAGCCCGATGTTTCTGGCTTGGGCAAGGTCGCATGCCAGCACTAGAAATGGGCGGGGGTTTGGCTGTTGCCGTCAGGTAATCGAACAAACCGGCAGCGCAGGAGATAAAATGTTGTTACCGTTGCACGGCTACGAACTCATGACCTTGTCAACCCTTTTTAGTTTCCTCAGTGTTGGCGTTGCATGCTCCACGCTGCTTTGCTTACCTGTGCTTGCTGCCACCTATGAGGATAGGGCGGCGATGCTGGCTCGCAGTGGTCACCGAGATGACGCAATACGAGTCATGTCTGAGGCGATTAAGCTATCTCCAAAGACTTCCAGTCTGTATTCTGCGCGGGCAAGATATTACATCGACGGCGAACACTACGATCTTGGTCTCGCCGATTTGAAGAAGGCTGTGGCGCTTGATACCAATACGAACAAAGCCTGGTTATATCGCATGATGGCTGATTGCGACGCCAATCTCGAAAAGTACGAAGATGCCATTGTCGACTTGAAAAAGGCGATTGCTATCAAACCACACGAAGAATATTACAAGATGCTTGGAGAGATCTACTATCAGCTGAGGCGCCTTGACGATGCCGTCGACTCCTATTCCAAAGGCATTGCTGTGAATAACAAAGCCGTCTGGCTCTACAGGGGAAGAGGCGATATTTACTTTCAACAGCATAAGTATCAAAAAGCAGTAGAAGACTATTCATCCGTGATTCGTTTAGCCCCTAAGGAACCCATGGGTTACGGCTGTCGTGCCAAAGCATACGAACGCCTGGGACGAAAGGACCTGGCCGACAAGGATTATGCGAAGAGCAATAAAGATGCTGATTTCATGCGGGATGTTTTGAAATAGAGTACCGGGCTATGAGACTGAAACTAGCACATAAAGTCGTCATTGCAATAGCAATCCCGGTACTGTTTCAGATCGGCTTCCTCTGCCTTTTGCTGAAATCTGTTGAACAACTGGATCAATTGGAAAAGGCTGAGCGCGATGTTGCCGATGTTCTGGTGCTTCGCAATCAAATTTGCATTGCCGAGGCTCTCGTATTTCTCTACTACGGACTTTATCGAGTGTCCGGAAGGAAGGAGTACAGGGCGATGCTGGACACATTGAGTGCACAGCATACCAGTGCCTTTGCGGGCCTCAAAAAGATGTGGCTAAAAGATGAGGTCAAGCTGCGCTTTTTGAAAGATGAGTGGATGTTCGCAAGGTTGTGCAGGATGGCATTCATTATGACTGCGGACTTCCCGCGTGCCACAAGCATGAAAGATTTTTTTGGACCAAACCCTGGTGGACCTGGTGTTGCACTGATTCAACGCAATCGTGGAAACTTGGGCAAGTTGTTCAATTCGTATGAGAAAGAGCAAGATCGGTTGCTGAAAGAATCCCAGGTGGTGGAAAACGGCATCAAACACGAGATGTTGGCGGCACTTCTGGCTTCTTTGATTGTCACTGTCGCAACCGGCTGGTTGTTCAGCAAATTCATCGCTGTGCGGTTGCGCAAGGTCGTCAGCAATATCGAGGCAATGGAAACGCCGGGGGCGGTATTGCAAAAGGTTGGTGGCAATGACGAGATTTCGGCGCTTAATGACGCGGTCATCAACACGAACGAAAAAATTAGAGAGGCAGAGCAGTTTCAGGCGCAGACCGCTCGTATTGTTGCGCAAGAGCTAGAACGACCGCTCAATCGGATCAATGACCATGTACTGGATATGAGAGATGCCGGCTTCGAGAAGCTGAACAATAACGGAGAAGAGCGCATTGAGCGCTCGCTTTTGGAAATCACCAGATTGCGTTCGCTTGTAAAAGATCTGATATCTCTAGATAAGATCAGCCGGATCGGGTGGGAGCTAGAGGCGTCGCAAATTGATCTCGCTGACATAGCAAGAGCGGCGGTTGACACGGTTCAAGACTATGCCGGACAAAACAGGGTCGAGCTGGTATTGCTCGCCGAGAAAACATTGGTGACTGGAGACCCTGCGCGGCTGCAGCAGATTGCACTCAATTTGCTTACCAACGCAATCAAGTTTTCCAAACCGAAATCTACCATTGAGATAGCGACTTTGGTCGAAAATCAATTTGGCAAACTCTCAGTCACAGACCATGGGACCGGTATCCCAGAGGAGTTTCAACAAAAGATTTTTGGACACTTCGAGCAGGTTTCCAGAACCGATGCAACCGAGAAAGGCGGCTCCGGTCTGGGTTTGGCAATCAGTAAAAGGCTCGTAGAGTCTCAACAGGGAAGGATGGGATTCAAGTCCAAGCTCGGTGAAGGCTCTACCTTCTGGTTCGCGCTGCCGCTGGCACAATCATCGACCACAGCTGAGGATGGCTCGGATATGAGTCAGATTGGCCTGCAGAAGTTGCAAATCAAGCCAGGTGTCGACACTATGTCAACACGCTCAAATGAAGCTTCTACAAGCCAGTCTGCCGCCAGTGAAGCGGCAATAGGAAAGAAGCGGCACGAGTATAGGTCGACACTCTGGCGAAATAGCTTGGCCATGGTGTTACTTCCAATGATGGTGCAGTTTGCCACTATCAGCATAATGTGGACCGCCATCGGTCATATCCGCGGCAACGTCAACGAATTCAGCCGGCTCAGTCAAATAACCAGCTATCACGCCAAGCTGATGGATGCTCTAGTTAAGGGAATCCTATTTTCAATCATATACAACATTAACCATCAGGAGGTTTTCCGGTATCACATGGATGTCGAACGCGGTGTCGCGTCCAATTGCGTCGACTGGCTTCATGAGGTCAGCCGGTCTGATGCCGTACTTTCTAAGGATTCGGATTCGCTGGAAAAGATGGTGCACCAGCAATTTGCACTGCAGGACGAAATAGCGAATGCACGGCAAGACGCTGACGTAGACCCGTTCATGGGTCCAAAAACAGTAGCAGTAACAGAGCGGAAGATGGCTCAAGTGGTTTTCCCTCTAGAACAAGCCATGAGACAGGTGCAAAAACTTGTCGACAGCAATGTGCTGGCAAAGTCTGAAATGCGCGAGGCTGTCGAGCAGCGTGCAATCTTTTCTGCCTTGGCCATGTTTGCTATCTCAGTTCTGCTGGGTGTATTGATGATACGTGGATTGACAGCCAGAGTGCAGAAAATTGTCGAGAATACAAAGCGTTTGGCTGCGCGAGAACCGCTGCAAATGCCATCTGGGCAGAAAGACGAAATCGGCTTCGTTGAGGAGTCCTTCTTCGAGGCAGCGAACAAGCTGACGAAATTAGAGCAGTACAAACAAGAACTTATCGCTCTGACCAGCCACGAGTTTCGCACCCCCCTGACGTCGTTGCTAGCCAAAGCTGATCTGATGGAAGCAGGCGTGTTTGGACCGTTGAATCAGCACGGCAATGAGATCGTCGTGAAAGTGAAGGCAAGTATCACTGACTTGATTGCATTGCTGACCAATCTGCTTGATGTGGAAAAAATTCAGTCCGGCAAGAGTCTGGTAGTGAAGGAAGAAGTTCGAATCGACGAAATACTTGATACGACAACGAAGAATGTCTGCGAAGCAATCAAAGGCAAAGAGCTCGAATTCAAGGTGTCGGGTGCCGGCGTTGCAGTTAATGCCGATGCGACTCGACTTGTGCAATCGTTGACTGCTGTTTTGAACGACATAATGTTGTATGCCCCTTTGCGGTCCACCATCACTCTCGACGCAGCCAAGGCGAATGGCGAGCTCAATCTGACAATCCGGGCTCCGGGCGATCAGTGTAGCAGTGAAGCTTTGAATTCAAACAGCGCGCGCGGTCGGCTGGCATTAGACCTCTTACGGTTGATTGCGCAACAGCATGGCGGTCAGATAGCCATCGATGCAGGTGTCAAACAGTTGGTAGTCCAGGTGAATCTGCCTGCATAAACAAGAGTCCGTTCCAGATTTATACA
>JAYRNY010000311.1:0-7259 GCA_041911975.1 bacterium
ATCGGCACTGCGCTGGACACGGCGCGTTCTCATGCCAAATCGCAAGAGGCCGCAAAGAAGTAATTGCAAAGAAAGCAAGATAGAAAATCACTATGACGCAAACAGACAAGAATCCAGATAAACATCACTCGGGACTTGATCCGGATCTTTCAGCCAGGGCTTTCTTTTCTGATCCCCAGGTGCTTTTCAAAACCGGCATTGGCGGATTTTTGAACGTGGTGTCTTTTATCCTTTGCGCGATCAGTTACATGCTCATTCCGATTGCATTCCTCTTGTGGGGAATTGTTACCGGTTATGTGTTGCGTGCTGCGCGTATGCACATGAAGAACCCTGCCGACAAGCTGCCTGATTGGAATGACTGGATGGATCTTTTGATTTCCGGATTGACCTGGATGGCAATCTACACCGGACAATTGATTTTCTTCTTCTCTGTTTTTTCCACGTTGATGGTGATCGGCCTGGTCACAGGGATGGTCGGCGCCGGCAATCCACACAATCTGCAGTGGTCATTCGGTACGTGGTATGGACTGGTCGCCCTGGCCTCGATGATGGCTCTCAATTCCAGTTTTTTGATGATCAATCTGGCTCAGGAAGAGAAACTGTCGGGGGCTTTTGCAGTCAACGCAGTCGTTTCCCGGTTCACCCAAAAGCCCGCGGACCTGACTCTGGCTTGGCTTTTGTCGCTGGGAATTCAACTTGCGTCTTTGCTTTTGCCGGCAGTAACAATTGTCGGCATTTTCTTTTTGCCGTCTGTTTGGTTTGCCGGACAGGTGCTGAGCGCGCTGGTTCTCGCACAAGCATGGGCATCCGTACCGTGTGACGCGAAGGCTACTGCTTAACGACTGTCTTCAAGCGTCCTTCATTCGTGAAATAGAGCTGATGCGCGTGATTGACCGGGCCCTGGACGTAAGGCGATCCGACCGGAGTGGCCATGGGCACGCAATGGTTTTGCTTGTAATAAGCCGCCAGCCACTTCCAGATTTCCATGATCTTTTGATAGCTGGTTTTGACGACCTTGTTTCCTGCTACCCAGGCGGCATCGGCTGCCTCTTCCAGGGACTTCGGAACGGTGATGGTCGTAGTGCGGCCTTGGGTTTGTACTATTGGAGTAGAGGTGTGCTTGATGGCAGCCGGATTGACCGGATTAGGAAGATTCGGCACCGTAATCGTAATCGGGTGTGGCATTCCCGGAATCACTGCAGCAATCTGGCGACCTGAGTTATCGGACTGAGAATCTACGTGCTTGGCCAGTGCCGGCTGTGCTGCGAAGAGCACAGCTGCAAGGCTAATGCCAGAAAGGATATGCCGTCGAATACGGTTGGATATAGACAAATACATGGTCCGAAAATTGTCCGTTTGGAGACTGAAACCCCAGCAGGTAGCCTTGCGGCGCCGATTATCCCATAAGATACGGTCCCGAAGAGTTGGCGTTTGATTATATCTTGATAACCGTATCGCAAGTGTGCTCATAACGCACTGCACATCAATGTCTTGGGCACTGGGTGCTCTCGTAAACTGTACTCAATACACTCGTTAGAGCTTCGGACTCTTATGGTAGGATAGGCTTAATAAATCTGGTTCTGAAGGGCCAGAGCCTGTATACATGGGTTAATGGACGAAACGCAAAATAACAAATCCAGCTCAGACGACCCCCCTCAGTGGTGCTCGTCTTCTTGTGCGATAAGTTATTCGACAACATATCAAGCATATGTAAGTTCAAAAGTCCGGCGCGTGCAAAGCACACCGCCGGTTTTCCGTTTAAAGGGTATTGCCGGCTGATAAACATAGGAGAGCGCGTCCACTAATAATGGATGCCTGATTCGCCATCTTCCAAATTCTGTGGATTCCAATTCTAATCATCTTTAACGCTTTTTTCGTGGCGGCAGAGATGGCCCTTGCCCGGGTGAGAAGGACGCGCATCGACCAGCTGGCCGAAGAAGGCAACCGCGCGGCCATAATGACGCAAAAGGCAATGGAAGACACCGACGGTTTCATTTCCGCCTGCCAGCTCGGTATTACAATCGCGACCCTCTGTCTTGGTGCTGTCGGCGAATCAGCTTTCGCTGAAGACCTGGCCAAAATGGTCGAGCAGCTTTTTGCCGGTATGATAACCAGCGCGTCCATTCTGACGGCCGTAAAAGGATTTTGCTACATTGCCGCATTCACAGTGACAGCTTTCTTGCAGACGGCTTTCGGTGAGCTGCTCCCCAAACAGTGGACTTTCCAGCGAGCCGAGCAGACAATCTTGATTTGCATCTATCCGATGAATGTGTGGTGCTGGATCACCCGCCCGTTCAATTTTATATTGAAAGGATTCACCGAAATCGTAATGCGAGCGTGCGGCGTCAAAGAAGTGACCGAGCACGATCAGGTACACACTGAAGAAGAGCTGAAGATGCTGGTGTCCGAGAGCCATGAAGGCGGCGTTTTGGAACCGGAAGAAGAGGAAATGCTGCACAGTGTTTTCGACTTCGCCGAAACTACTGCCGGTGAGATCATGACGCCTCGCACAGACCTTATCGGCATACCGGGCAGTTCCACAGTCAAGACATTTGTCGATCTGGCGCTGAAACATGGCTTTTCGCGCCTTCCTGTCTGGGAGGACAATCCGGATAACATCTTTGGATTAGTGCACATTCGCGATTGCCTGCGTGCAATTCTCGAACACAAAGAATCGACGAGTGTGGGAGAGTTGGCTCGCAAGGTGCTGGTTGTGCCGGAGAACAAGAGCCTAGGCGATCTTTTGCCCGAGTTTCAAAAGATGAAAACTCACATGGCGATCGTTGTTGATGAGTATGGTGCCACTCGCGGCATCGTCACCCTGGAAGATCTCCTGGAAGAGCTTGTTGGTGAAATTGCCGATGAATATGACATTGTCAAAGAATACATTCAGCATCAACCGGACGGCTCCATATTGTTGGACGGCAAACTCGATCTGGAAGAAGCCAATGAGAAGCTGGGCTTGAACATTAAAGACGAAGAGTTCAACACGATGGGCGGACACGTTTTTGGTGTGCTTGGGCATGCACCGGAACTTGGCGATGAAATCAAAACGGATGATTACATTCTTCGCGTTGAAGAATCAGACCGCCGCCGCATAAACAAGCTTCGCTTGGTCTTCCTGAAAAAGCCTGCAGCTCCACCGCAAAATGGCACCGGCACCCCATCGAAGAAATCTCGCAACACGAAGTCCGTGGAGGTTCCTCGCAATTAGCGCGACGGAGAGTCCTAGCAAAGCCCAGCTGACAAAACAGGCCCGCGTTTTTCACACCAAAAAGCGGCTCGGTCAAAATTTTCTCATCGATCCGGAAGTACTGTCACGCATAGCCTGTGCTCTGGATATCCAGCCCGGTGATTGCGTGGTTGAAATCGGACCTGGTCTCGGTTTCCTCACTCGTTTTCTTGCTGCTAACGATTGCCGAATATTGGCTGTAGATCTGGACAGAGAATGCGTCGAGGAAT
This sequence comes from bacterium, assembly GCA_041911975.1. Taxonomy (GTDB): domain Bacteria; phylum Cyanobacteriota; class Vampirovibrionia; order Obscuribacterales; family Obscuribacteraceae; genus QKMZ01. Next base: position 3,463 of record JAYRNY010000311.1, read on the forward strand.
TGCAAAAGAGCAATTTTAAAGGCGTGGAGATCTATCACGAGGACTTTCTCCAGTTCGATCTTGCCTCAATTGACAGCCGGGCGCTCAAGATTGTCGGCAATGTTCCATATCAAATCACCACTCCAATCGTGGCCAGACTCTTTGGAGAGATCGGCGCGCCATCTCCATGGCTTACGAAGATCGAAAGCGTGGTTATGACCGTTCAAAAGGAAGTTGCGGAGCGGTTTGTTGCCAATCCCAATAATAAGGAATACAGCCAGATTACTCTTCTCATCAAATATTTTGCTGAGGCGGAATTGTTGGAAGTGATCCCAAAGGATGCCTTTATTCCAGAGCCCAATGTCACCTCGGCGGTCGTGCGTTTCAAGCCGTATGACAAACCACGCGTTGATTGCGTGGATCACAAACTGCTTCGCCAGATTATTCGGGCAGGATTCAAACAACGTCGCAAGATGCTGAAGAACAATCTGTCTTTTCTCAATCTCTCTCAGGATCAGCTAGGCAGCCTTCTTGCTTCCTTAAAGATTGATCCAATGGTTCGCGCAGAGAGGCTTTCGCTCGATCAATTTGCTAAGATTGCCAACGCCGTGGCAGCGGCTCGCGCATAAACCGCTGCCTGAGAGCCAGCGCTCATAATGCGCAGCATGAGAAAAAACATGAAGATTGAAAGAGAAATGCAGGTATGCGTAAAATCGCCTGCAAAAGTAAATCTCACTTTTGACGTAACAGGCGATTTGCCCAATGGCTATCATTCGATAGTTTCGCTGTTCCACGCCATTTCTCTCAATGACGTCTTAAACGTGACTATCCGTCCTGCTTTAGAAGTCGAGCCCGCCATTGAGATTTCAGCCGAGCTCTCAGGCGAGCCGGGTTCTTTCCCTCTTGATGAAAGCAATTTGATTGTCAGAGCGGCCAGAGCCTTCAACGAGAAAACCGGTCTCTTGAAAAACTGTTCGCTTACCATGCATGTGGAAAAGCAAATTCCTATCGGTGCCGGACTGGCGGGCGGAAGCTCCAATGCAGCCGCGGCTCTTCTGTCCCTGAACTATTTATTTTCATCTCCCTTGAGTGCCTGTGAGATCGCGGAGATGGGCACCACTCTTGGTGCCGATGTTCCATTCCTTATTGCCGGCGGCACACAGTTAGGCAAAGGAAAAGGAGAGATTCTCACTCCATTGGACATCAAGGAACGGATGGCATTTGCTGTCGTTAAACCGCGCCAACTCTCAATTGCCACTCCATCTGTTTTCAAGGCTTATGACTTATGGGCTGCTAAAAATGACAGATCATGGAGGCCTATAATCAATCATCAGTCTGCAATCGATTATTTGATTTCCGGAGATCTAGAAGGTGCCACGAAGAGTTTTGCTAACGTTTTCGAGCCGATTGTTTTCGATATGCATCCCGGACTGGCTTCCATAAAAAAGATGCTTCTAGATCTTGGCGCCTGGGCGGCGCAACTGAGTGGAAGCGGACCGAGCATTTTTGCTGTCGTTGCCAATTTGGAAATGGCTCATGAGGTCAAGCGAAAGTTGAAAGAAGCAGAAACCAGGGGCGATTGTCCATGGCTGAAAGATCACGGCTGGCAAGTTGATTGCTTCATTGCGGAATCTTCCGGATGCGGAGTTCAACTGTTTTCGGAGCGGCTCAAATAGTATGGCTAAGAAGGTTATCGAATTAAAAAAGAGTGTTTCCGAAAAGTCGCAAAAGACCTCCAAGTCTCCTAAGCAAAATGTTGGATCTTCTGTCAAATCTCAAAAAGGGAAAGCGAAAAACTCTGCATCTTCCAAAAATCCAAAGCTGGTTGCTAAACCACTTGCTCATGAAATGATGGCGCGTCTGAGGAAGCTGTATCCGGACGCCGATTGTGAACTGAATTTCGAATCGCCCTATCAACTCTTAACCGCCGTGATACTGTCGGCGCAAACGACAGACGTGCAGGTCAATAAAGTTACTGGAAAGTTATTTTCGCGTTTTCCAACGGCAAAAGAATTGGCTGATGGTTCCATCCAAGAGATAAAAGAGATTATCAAACCAACGGGGTATTACAACGCTAAGGCGCAGAGCATACAGACTTGTGCTCAACAGCTAGTGGCTCGGTTCGGCGGGAAGGTGCCGGACACTTTGGAAGAACTTACAACTCTGCCCGGTGTGGGTAGAAAGACAGCCAATGTTGTTCTTGGAGTCGAATTTGGTCAACGCGGATGGACCGTGGACACGCACGTGCAACGCCTTTCTAAACGGCTGGGGCTGACGAAAAACGACGACCCTTACAAGATTGAATTGGACCTGCAGAAACTTTTTCCTGATCATGATTGGTCCAATTTGTCTATAACAATTATCTGGCACGGGCGACGGATGTGCTTTGCGCGCAATCCGAATTGCATCGAGTGCCCACTCAAAGATATTTGCCCCAGCAGCGAAGTTTAGTAGCTCTCGAACCGGAGGTCGCACACGATGCGACACTGCACGCCGCTAATCTATTTATCTGCTCGTATTTCGAGAAGCTCATGCATGACCCGCCTGTCGTATTCGAACGGGTAGGCCTGAATACGCATGTAGCCCTTGTAAGGATTGTTGAACAAAGCCACCAATAGAATGTTCAAGGCCAGTGAAAGTGCAACCAGTGCTGTCATCAACACTTGAGCTTTGGTGTTTTCCACTTCGAACAAATAAGTGAAGAAAACAGTGAGGGCGGCGCCCGCAATCAGCACGCCCCACATCACCGGTGGCAATGCTGCCTTGGAAATCTGCATCCTGTAGCGTCGTCCATCCGAGAGCTTTTGCATCTCATCCAGCAACTGTTCGTAGGTGCTCTGTTCCTTATTGGTTTGGGGTTCATAGTCTGTCAAACTCCACCAAATTTCGCGAAATGGAGTTTTTGCAAAATCTTTGAAGGAACCCTCACTGGAACGGGAGTTCCACTCCTTAGCGACCAACACATCGAGGTACTCCATCAGTTCTTTGTGGAGTTGGGTTCGCTCTTTCAACGGCATCGCGTAAGCCAGGTGAAACATATCCAGGCAAGAGTCTGCTTCCTGCTGAGACATGGCTCTGGCTTCCTGATACTTTGACTGCGTGTCGACGACGATCAATCCCAAGAGCACGGAATATAGTGTTCCCACAACCGACAAAAGGTAGCCTGCTACTTCATGGTTGCTCTTCAAGGTGCCGGCTGCCACGGCTTTACGGACAGCCAGAGCCCCTGCGGTGGCCACTAGAACGGCACCGGCTACCATCAGAATTCCAAAAATCCAGGCATCGAAACTCATAGTTTACAGCTTCCCCTGAGGCGCGTTTTGACCTGCTGAGCTTACTTTGTATACAGGTCAAGAGGCAAGTTGATGCAGGATCTCAAGCAAGAGCTGTATCATGTACGGAATCATGTCTGATTCTTTGAATACGGTCGCTGAGCCGAAAAAACGAGAGTTTCGCCCGGCAAAACCCAGCCCGTGGCTGATTAAGGCTGCGCAGGCGCTCGTGCGTACCGAGCTGGCTCTGAAATACAAGCTGCATATTGATGCAGGCGATCTGGAAATTCTCAGGAGCCTGCCTGCCGGCGCCGGGGTTATCCTCATTCCCAATCATGCCGATGAGACGGACCCGCGCATCTGTCTTGAGCTGTCGCGCAGGACAGGCAAGCGTTTCCTGTCGATGTGCAACCGCGAGGCTTTCGACGAAATGTATGGGTTGGCGGGCTGGGCACTGCAGCGTCTTGGGCACTTTTCAGTTGAAAGGGGCGCGCATGATACGCATGCAAAGAATTTTGCCATCGAAACCGTACAAAAGGGTGAAGA